>CBFDBW010000021.1:0-14373 GCA_965603145.1 uncultured Syntrophobacterales bacterium | reverse complement strand
TGAATCCGAGGCGTACTTGAACAGTACGTCGCAGGGTTCGAGGCCCGAGGACGCCAGGAAGGACGTTCATATCCACAGTCGGAGTAGCCAATTTATGCATTATCCGGGCTATACAGATGAACTAGGCATCTGCTTCAAGTCTTGCAGATATTCATTGACCAGCCGTTCTTGATCACCGCTTGCGATCGCCTTTCGTATGCTCTCCGCAGCCATCCTCACCGCCTCATCAATTACTTCGAGCCGGAGCTGGTTCTTGGCCTGCTGAGCACTATAAGCGGCCTCAAGTTTGGCCTTCTCCAGCATCTGCTCAGCTGTTTGTCTGGCGTTTGCGATGATCTTGTCGCGTTCCCTTTGGCCATACTCGCCAATAACACCTTGAAGTTTTTGGATTTCTTGGTCAAGCGCCTCAAGGCGATTTTCCATCTCTTGCAACTCTTGCTCAGCCTCCTGGCAGGCCTGCTCGGTCCCCTGAAGCTGTTCGCGAATCACTCGGGCGGACTCCTGGAAAAAACTGCTGAGTGGCTTTTTTAACAGCCTGACCAGGAAATAGGCGAGGATCAAAAAGTTGAGGAGGCGCCAGCTGTGCATCCAGATTTTCTTAAAACTACTCGGCCCTTGTTCGGTTTCTGCGGCAAGAACTGTCAGTGCCAGGCAGCCCACCACGGTGATCACGAGAACGCTAACCAAAAGGAAGCGCACCCTCTTGTTGCTCCGATATATGCTCATGACACCTTTCTTCCCAGTACCTTCTCTGCCAAAATCTGTGAAAGTTCCACTGCCTGGTGGCGAAGCTCCAACCGTAATCGCTCTGTTTCTTCTACGAGCGCTTGCTGGGCCGAAGCTACTAGCCCGGCTGCTTCCTCAGATACCGTCTGTATATTCTCTTCCTCTTTCTTCCTGAGCTCTTTGGTCAACTGCTCTTGCCTCTCTTGAGTTTGAGCCCTCTCCTCTCTGAGCTGGTTCTCATACGTCTCCAACTGCACCCGAGCACTCTCCTGCAACTTCTGAGTCTTCTCTTCCCAGGCGCTGATCTTCGCCTTGCGTTCAGTCATAACCTGACTAATAGGTTTGAAAAGCAGCCGATTCAAGATGAAAATGAGGATCAAAAACTGCAGAACCTGAATCACAATTGTAAGGTTTATTTCAATCATGGCACCACCAGGACGATTTTCAAATTCGAATATCGAATATCGAAATACGAAACAAATCCAAAGTTTTAAATCCAAATGACCAAAACAACTCCTCTTTCTTATTGTCACAGAGTTGAGTCAACAAGAAATCATGTCTTCTTGGATTTTGGCCTTCGAACATTTGAATTTGTTTAAGATTTCGTGCTTCGGATTTCGTATTTCTCATGCCGCATTATTCAGAGTTTGGCACCAAACTAGAGACTGCATTACCAAGTTCTTGTCGCTCTGAGCCGGCGGCTGCTGGCATGAGCTTTCTGGTCAGACTACGAAGATCATCAACAGGGCCACAACGAGAGAGTAAATTCCCGTACTCTCGGCAACGGCCTGGCCAACCAGCATGGTACGAATGACCACCGGTGAGGTCTCCGGATTGCGGGCGATGGATTCGCAGGCGGCGCCAGCCACAATACCCTCGCCTATTCCCGGGCCCATTGCCCCCAGCCCCATGCACAGCCCCGCAGCAAGAAATGCCGGAATATCAATAAAACTCGCTGCGCTGAAATCCTGAAAGAGCAGGAGCAGGGCCACCACCAGAGCGTATATTCCGGTGGACTCGGCAACGGCCTGGCCAACCAGCATGGTGCGCAGCAAATCATTGGACGCAGCCGGCTGCCGCCCCATACCTTCAGCGGCTTTGCTGGCTACATAGCCCTCGCCCAGACCTGGACCGAACGCTCCTAACCCCATGGAAAGTCCGGCCCCGACGAATGCCGCAACCTTGACCCAATCGGTGACCTCCATGCAGATCTCCTAGTCCCTTACACCACAAAGATCAGCAGCAAGGCCACGACCAGAGAATAGATCCCTGTGGATTCTGCAACCGCCTGACCCACCAGCATGGTTCTGGTCAACAACCCAGCCTCTCTTGGGTTTCTGCCGATAGCTTCGCACGCTTTACCAGCCACGATTCCCTCGCCCAATCCAGGGCCGAAGGCACCAATGCCCATGGCAATCCCGGCTCCCAGCATCGCCGCTGCCCTGACTAGGTCTGCTCCCGTAATTTCCACTGCCATTATCGAATCCTCCTTTTAGTATGTTGCTTTCATCACCTAATTTGCACTGAGATATATACCAGGGTGAGCATCGTGAAGACAAAGGCCTGCACTGTGCCCACAAACAAACCGAAAAAGCCGTATAAGAAAGGCGGCAATAACATGCCATATACCAGATGTGTAACCACAACAATAATGATGCTGCCGCCCATGATGTTGCCAAACAAACGAAAGGAAATGGAAATAACCTTGGCCACTTCGCCCACAACGTTTAGGGGCATAAGAAAAAACATCGGCTCAAAATATTCCTTGATGTACTTTTTCAAACCCTTGACCTTAATGGCGGTTCCGTGAGCAATAAAAAAGCCCATGACACCAAGGCCCAAGGTGGTATTGATATCCTTGGTGGGCTCCTCCAAGCCGGGCAAGACTCCAACCCAATTGCATAACAGCAAAAAGATGAACATTCCGCATATAAGTGGGAAATAGCGCTCCTCATAAGCTTCTCCCAGGGCGTCGCGCACCAACTCTCGGAACCACTGCACCAGAAACTCTGCCAATTGCTGCCACGGGCCCGGGACCATAGCTCGGCCGCGAGTGGCGATCAAGGCGAACGCCAAGACCAACCCTATAACCACCCAGGTCATCACGAGTGTAGTGCTATTTACCACCAGCCGTGTATCGCCAAGGTGGAAAACCCAATGACTAACTTTCCCGATATTCTCCATAGCGGCTCTTCAGTGATAAGTGGTTCTAGATTGGCTTTTCCTCTGTCTTAGCTGATAGGTGACGATTACTTATCAGAAAATGGTAGTAGATTGCAGCTTTCACCGCAAAGATGCCCCCCACCGTGGCAGCGAAGTTGATGGAAGGGAGCTTGATAGCGATAACCAGTGGAATGCTAAGCAAGAAAAATCGACCAACAAGGCCGAAATAGTCTCTGGCCCTCTTCTGCCGGGTAAACCGTCGCTCCAAGCGCAGCGCCATCAGCTTGAAATCCACCACGCTGACAATGCTGCCCAGCGCAATACCTTTGGCTGCTGATTTGAGATTTAAGGCCAGGAAAATACAGGCAGCGGCCAAGGATAACAACAAAGCTTTCTTAATCAGAGTCTTCTTTAGCGTCGCGTAATTGCTCATGGTCAATGAACTGAAAGACATGTAAGCGCTGAGATCTCACGGCTTTTCTTCTTCAGATTCAGAGTCCCCTAATTCCCTGATCTGCCGATAGACGGTGTAACCACCACCGCCGATGCCGAGAAGGATAAAGAGTGTTAGAAAAATGCCCCTGGTTCCCACCCACTTGTCAAGATAATAGCCGATGGCAAAACCAAGGCCGATGGAGCCGGCCATGGTCAAGCCTAATTGCGAAACCAGGGTGAGTTGCTCAAAAATCTTGCGGGTCTCTTTACCCAGCATGGGTTGCCAAGGGTGCCTATTTGAGCATTCCCGAAGGTTGTAAAAAGTTTCACTTACGATAGCCAACCTAACATAGGGTAAATCCGTCTAAAAGTCCAGATTTTTTTAGGGGAACCGAACGGTAACAATTTCTCCCTTGTTTTTGCCAACTTACAGGAGGCAAAGGGTCCGCAAATTGTACCTTCGAGTAGATCAGTCTTCTCTGTTGTATCCCTCTCACCCTCCACTATAAGTGGTAAGAGCATTTCCAAATTAGGCGTCAACTCGACAATAGCTTCAATTTATAAACATCAAGCATACATTTTTGGGGACCAATTGTACAAAAGTCGTGGTCATGGGGAAGGCTGCGAAACCGCGAGCACCTGAGCCACCTGTTTTGCTCCAGCTCTTGACTGCGCTAGGGCCAGCATGAAGATTTGATGCGTTCTCAAAAGATACTCTGCCATAAATGGTGCGAAAATGCGACAACGAGCGCATTCCGCGTCCCGCTCATTGAGTGGGACTGCGGAGTTAGCGAGCAAACTACAATAAAATGGGATATCTTCCTTACATTTCGAATCCCGCTTTAGTGGGATTCAATTGCTCATGGTGGAGTAGCCTCCCCCATGACCCGTCGCCGGCCAACTCAGTCAATTTCACTTCCTCACACCCATAACTTTTTGACCTTACACCACATTTGTCTAACGACGATAATATTCGTGGGGAAACTCCTGGTCAGGAGTTTCTCTTGACAGGGTATGGGACTGTTTCTATAATTAAACGTTTACGAGTTTTTTCAATTATTAGAGGCCGTAGGGATTATGTTCGAAAATCTGACTGAAAAATTTGATCGTACTTTTAAACGATTAAAGGGTCAAGGAAAGCTTTCTGAAAAACACCTCAAGGAGGCGCTTCGGGAAGTTCGACTTGCCCTGCTGGAAGCCGACGTGAACTACAAGGTGGCAAAACAATTTGTCGCCGACCTTGCTGAGCAGACCGCTGGCGAAGAGGTCATGCAGAGCCTCACCCCGGGCCAGCAGGTGGTCAAAATCGTTCACGAGGCCCTGGCGGGGCTCATGGGTGGTGAGGCTGCGCCCCTGGAACTCACCGGTCGCACCCCTTTCGTGTTCATGTTGGTGGGTCTTCAGGGCTCGGGAAAGACTACTACGGCCGGCAAACTCGCCCTTTATCTCAAAGACCTCAACCGCAAACCCTGTCTGGTGCCGGCTGACGTCTATCGCCCAGCGGCAATCGATCAACTCGAAACTCTAGGAAAACAGCTCGGGGTGCCGGTGTTTCCTGCTACCACAGAGATGGACCCAGTGGAGATTGCCGTCTCGGCTCTCGGTTATGCGGGACAGCAGGGCTGCGACGTCTTCATTGTGGACACTGCCGGCCGTCTTCATATCGATACCCAACTGATGAGTGAATTGGAGCAGCTCAAATCTAAGCTCAACCCTCGCGAGATACTCCTGGTGGCTGATGCCATGACCGGCCAGGATGCGGTGCAGGTAGCCGAAGCTTTCAACCAAGCACTGGAACTCACCGGAATCATTCTCAGCAAGATGGACGGTGACGCCCGCGGCGGCGCTGCTCTTTCCATGCGCACCGTAACCGGAAAGCCCATAAAGTTTTGCGGCATCGGAGAAAAACTTGATGCTTTGGAAGCCTTTCACCCGGAGCGTATGGCCTCTCGCATTCTGGGAATGGGGGATGTACTGTCTCTCATAGAAAAAGCTGAGAAAGCCTTCGATGCCGAGCAAGCAGAGAAACTCCAGGAAAAACTCGCTAAGAACTCCTTTACCCTGGAGGATTTTCGTGACCAGCTCCAGCAAATTAAGAAGATGGGCTCTCTAGAACAGATCCTGGGGATGTTGCCTGGTATGGGGAAAATGAAGCAACTGCGCCACCTCCAACCCGATGATCGTGAACTGATACGCATCGAGGCCATTATCAATTCCATGACTCTCCAGGAGAGGCGCAATCATATGATCATCAATGCCAGTCGCCGCAGACGTATTGCCAAGGGCAGCGGGACTTCGGTGCAGGAAGTGAATAAACTTATAAAAAATTATGCTCAGATGAGAAAAATGTTGCACAAGCTGAGTAAGGGTGGTAAAGGCGGTATCCGTCTACCACGAGGAGGTATTCCTCTACCCTTTTGATAAGGCTCGAGAAGAAGTAGGCGGCACATCAACGCTATCGCCCAGCTTCGCTGTAAAGGAGTAAGAAGAGAATATGGCTGCACGAATTAGACTGACCCGCAAAGGAACCAAAAAGAAACCATTTTACCGGATTGTAGTTGCGGATTCTGAAGCGCCGAGAGACGGTAAGTTCCTCGAAATTATTGGGACGTATAACCCGTTAACTGATCCAGCTGAGGTGCAAATTGATCCAGAGCGGCTTCGGATTTGGCTCGACCGAGGTGCCCAACCAAGTGACACGGTGCGGAGCTTGATCAAACAGAAAGGGTTGCTCGCTGGATCGGCCTAAGGCCGAGGTCTCCGTTTGCAAAGGGAAGTCTTCGGACTTCCAGAACAGCACCCATCTTACTCCTTTGGCTTAGTGGAGGTTGGCATGTTGAAGGAACTGGTAGAGATGATTGCTAAAGCGCTGGTGGATTACCCAGAACAAGTTGAGGTTTCAGAGTTAGAAGGAGAACAGACCTCTGTCATCGAATTGCGGGTGGCCAAGGACGATCTCGGCAAAGTAATCGGCAAACAAGGACGCACTGCTCGGGCAATGAGAACAATACTGAATGCCGCATCCACCAAGATCCGCAAGCGAGCGGTGCTGGAAATTATCGAATAAGAGAGATGATCATCGACCCACCGCTCCCCATCGGCAAAGTGGTCAAAGCTCACGGTTTGAAAGGACACCTGAAGGTTCTCCCTTACGGCGAAACCCTTTCAACTCTCGCTGCCGAGGAAGAGGTCACCGCCTCTCTGGTGGATGGCAGCGAGATCTCTTTAACCATTACAGAGGTGCGCCCCCACCAAAAAGCGTTTCTTTTGCTCAGTCGTGAGATTAGCAGGGTGGAGGATGCGCGTCGTTTAGTGGGTGCAAAACTCTGTGTGCCCGCATCGCGGTTGCCCTCTCTGAATTCTGATGAGTTTTACTGGTATCAGCTCATAGGACTCGAAGTGGTGAGCCCCGATGGCAAGAGACTTGGGACCTTAGAGGAGATCATTGAGACCGGGAGTAACGACGTCTATGTAGTGCGCCGAGGAGGCGATGAGATTCTTGTTCCGGCCACGCAAGAGGTTGTTCAGGAAATCGATCTCCAGCGGCGGCTGATGACCGTCGATCTTCCGGAGACTTATTAAGAGCTAACTTAAGAAAGTTATTTGTTATTCGTTATTCGTCACTCGAAAGCACATGAACCACCATTCTGTAGCTCTCGCAACAGTGAAAATAATTTTGATCATCTTTATCCTAACACCAATAACTAATAACAAATAACGGATAACACCTAATTGAGTTTTAACTCAATTAGGGTAACAGCCTAATGATCATTGACATTTTGACCATATTCCCCGGTATGATGGCAGGGCCTCTCCATGAAAGCATAATTGGCAAGGCCATTGCCAGAGAGCTCATTGAGGTTCAGGTCACCAACATCCGCGATTACGCTAGCGACCCACATAATACCACTGATGACCGACCGTTTGGCGGTGGCAGCGGTATGGTGATGAAACCTGAACCCCTGGCGGCCGCCATCGGCAGCGTTCGGACCGCCGATCCTTCTGTGAGGGTAATTCTTCTGAGCCCCCAGGGTAGGATCTTCAAACAGGAAATCGCTTTTGAGCTTAGTCGGCTGCCACACGTCTGTCTGGTTTGCGGTCGATATGAGGGGGTTGACGAGAGGATTCGCAACCACTACGTCGACGATGAAATTTCCATCGGCGACTACGTTCTAACTGGCGGCGAATTGCCCGCCCTCACCGTTCTTGACGCTGTGGCCAGGCTGATACCAGGTGTGCTCGGCAGTGATGAGTCCATAGAGGAAGAGAGTTTCGTTGACGGCTTTTTGGAGTACCCGCACTATACCAGGCCGGAAACTTTTGAGGGACACCGGGTGCCAGAGATACTTCTCTCTGGAAACCACGCCGCTATCCGTCGCTGGCGGCGCCAGCAGTCCCTGTTGCGCACACGGCAAAGACGGCCGGACCTTTTGAAGCAGGAGATACTGAGCAGCGAGGATAGGCAACTGCTCGCCGAGGCTATCCAAAGTGAAAGAGAGGATTAAGGGATTCGCTATTCTTATTGCGCAATTTCTAGATCCCTAAATTCGGAATTGTTGAGATGAATATCCAGGTGGCGTTACTTCACTACCCTGTGTATAACCGTCAGCGCCAGGTCATCGTTTCCTCGGTGACTAACCTGGATATTCATGACATCGCCCGCGCTGCTCTGACTTACGGGGTGAGCCGCTTTTACATGGTCACCCCCTTGGAAGACCAACTGCAGTTGATACAAAGGCTTCTAGCCCATTGGCGACAGGGATACGGGGCCGAACGCCATCCTGAAAGAAAAATGGCACTGGAGTTGGTAACTCCAGCCGCTTCCCTGGCTGAGGTGGTCGCCGCGATGAGAAACGAATCTGGCCAAAAGCCGGAACTACTGATAACCGGAGCCTCTCTGACTGGCGCCACTTTAAGCTACTCGGAGGCCAGAGAACTAATCGGCCGAGGGAAGCCTCTCCTCATTTTACTTGGTACGGGATGGGGCCTGACCGACGAAGTGGTGGATATGGCAGACCATCGGTTGGCGCCTATTCAAGGTGTCTCCAAGTATAATCACCTGTCTGTACGCTCCGCAGCCGCCACTATACTCGACCGGTTGTTGGGCTCACATAACGGCAACGAAACCTTTTGAGCAATAGGTAAGACAGTCGATACCGGATACTTGACTATCGATATTTCATGCACATATTACATAAGCATGATTACCTTTTGTGGCTGAGTAGATAAGGAGATACAATGAACACGTTGCAAGCAATTGATAGAGAACAGATGCGGGCCGATATTCCTCAATTCAAATCTGGTGATACGGTAAAGGTCCATGTGAGGATTAGAGAAGGAGACAAAGAACGGATCCAGGTCTTCCAGGGCGTGGTCATTCGCAGACGCAAGGGAAGGATAAATTCCACCTTCACCGTCCGCAAAATCTCTTATGGGATTGGAGTCGAAAGAATTTTTCCGCTCCATTCACCCATGATCGATAAAATCGAGGTGGTAAGCCGTGGTCGCGTTCGTCGCTCACGCCTCTATTATTTGCGCAAGTTACGAGGCAAGGCCGCTCGCATCCGAGAACTTCGCCCGCGGTTCTAAGAACCAGCAGTATAATTTAGCGTGTCCGCTGCTCACGATCAAATCGGCGTACGATGTACCATCTCAATACTAGCCACTAGGCAGTAGGCGCCGAAATATGGCCGGCCAGCCGTCACAAACACCTTTGTTTCCTACAGATCCCAGGGACCCCTGGTACTTCGAGCGCAGAGTATGGGACCGGAGTTTTCGCCGAATCGCCGGGGTAGACGAAGCGGGCCGGGGCCCGCTTGCTGGCCCGGTTGTGGCGGCGGCGGTGGTGTTACCCTATGGCCTAGACCTCCCTGATGTTCGTGACTCCAAACTGCTCAATCCCTCTCAACGCCAGGTATGCAATGACAGAATCCGCGCAGTGGCTACAGCCATCGGTATCGGGGAGGTGAGTGCTGTGGAGATAGACCGCACCAATATCCTGGCAGCAACTTTAGAGGCCATGCGTCGGTCTGTAGCACAGATAGATCCCCTTCCCGACTTTGTTATAGTGGACGGCCCCTGGGAAGTGCCCATCCAACTACCACAGCAACCTCTCAAACGTGGAGATCAGTTAAGTATCTCGGTGGCAGCTGCATCCATTGTCGCCAAGGTGCACAGGGATACGATTATGGTTGCTCATCATGAGAGTTACCCTCATTACAACTTCGCCCGCAATAAGGGCTACGGCACAAGGGAGCACCGCGCCGCCTTGGTTCGTTATGGTTCCTGTCCACTTCACCGACAAACATTCCGTGGTGTGCCCTCTACCGACTCGAATCCAAGTACTGACTGATCCCTTGCTGGGCACCGAGATAACCTAAAATCACTCATTATGGATCAAGACGGCAAGCAACGCAGGCATGGTTCCAAAACCCATCTGGTTCAGGGGCACGAAGGTGAGCAACTTGCAGTCCGCCACTTGAAGCGGTTAGGGTACCGCATTATCTGCCGTAATTATCGCTGTCCTCTCGGTGAGATTGACATCATTGCCCGCCACCGGGGCGTTTTAGTCTTCGTGGAGGTAAAGTCTCGGAGAAGTGGGGCTTTTGGTTCGCCTAAGTGGGCGATCACCCCTGCCAAACAACGCAAACTCAGCCAAGTTGCCTGGTATTACCTCCAGAAACGCGACCTTACCGAGACCAATGCTAGATTCGATGTGGTAACTATCAGCCGTTTGCATGGTTCACCACATCTCGAGGTCATCGAAAATGCTTTTGAGTCAACGTATTAGAGCTGTCAGCTTATAGTTCTGGGCAGGTCGCATAGACTGAGAGCAATGTGGCGCAGGGCGTAAATCCCTGACTTTGTTTACTGCTTACCACCTATCTAAGGGATACGACACCATGCATTCGAAGATAGGGGTTCTTTACATCGTGGCAACACCCATCGGCAACCTGGAGGATATTACTCTTAGGGCTCTGAGAATTTTGCGTGAGGTTGATCTAATCGCCGCGGAGGACACGCGCCACACCCGAAAACTATTAACCGCTCACGACATTCATCGTCCTCTGATCAGCTACCACGAACACAACAAGCGTACCCGGGGCCCCCGCTTAATACGCGAACTAATGACCGGAAAGTCGGTGGCTTTGGTTACCGATGCCGGCAGTCCAGGCATATCTGACCCGGGGATTGACTTGGTCCGTCTTGCGGTGTCCCAAGATATTCAGGTAAGCCCCATTCCCGGACCCTCCGCGGTTACTACGGCCCTGACTGTTGCCGGGCTTCCCATACAACCGTTTCTTTTTTTAGGCTACCCTCCCAATCGTCCTGGTGCTCGCCGCACATTTTTCACCAGCTATGCTCAGGCTGAGGAGACTCTGATTCTATTTGAATCACCCAGAAGACTTGGCGGTTGTCTTAAAGACATGAGGAAGATCTGGGGCAATCGGAGAGTGGCCGTAACTAGGGAGTTGACCAAAATCCACGAGGAGGTTTTTAGGGGAAGCCTGGAAGAGGCCATGGAGCGTTGGCCGGGAGAGACCCGCGGGGAGGTTACCCTATTAGTGGCTGGAGCTGAAAAAGGCAAGCCACACCTGGACGACTCCCTCATTGAACAGCTGCGCGCTTGCCTCACATCTGGTCGCCGTCCTCTCAAAGAAATAGCGGCAGAGGTGGCCCAAGAGCGGGGTATTAGTAAGCGACTCGTGTATCAGGAAGCGATCAAAATCAAACGGGAGCTCTCTGATCGATAGCTCCCTCGCATAGCGCAAAGCGCAGAGCGCATAGCGTTTTCGGTTCTATTGATTCTGTTAATTTTATATGTTGTGCTTGGCTTTTCTTTGAAAGTTGTCTTTGTTAATCTTAATAGAATCAAATTGCACCACGAACTTTAGGCTCGTTTGACGTTCTTATTCATTAGACACAATACTCCAGTGACTTTGGGACGCTATGCGCTCTGCGCTATGCGAGGAAATATTGACTTGGCCATGTCCATGTGCTAAGAAGGCATTGCCGCAACGCGAATGGCAGTTTAACTATAGATTTCTCAGGTATAGGTTTTGCATCCGCTGATCTGGTCGGATGACATTGTTTCCAGGAGTAAGCCATCCGGCTGGATTTTTTAATTGAACATGAGGGTGGCTGCGGTGTCTCTGAGCACACATCTGAAGTATGCACTACGGGTCAGAAAGTCAGATGGTACGAAAAGAATTTACAGTCCTCAACAAACTGGGCCTACACGCACGGGCCGCCGCCAAGATTGTTCAGACTTCAAGTCAGTTCCAGTCACGCATTCTCATCATCAAAAACGGCCGGGAAGCTGATGCCAAGAGCATGTTGGACATCATGACCTTGTCGTGCCCTCAGGGAACTCGGATTGAATTGTGCGCCGAAGGCAAGGATGCCGCCGAGGCCCTGGCAGCACTGGCCGTGCTTTTCTACAACAAATTTGGCGAGGAATAAGGAAATGCCCCCCGGCAGCGCCCGCATCATTTTGAAGGGTATCGGGGTCTCTCCCGGTGTTGCTATTGGTAAGGCCTACCGGGTGGATCGCGACAGAGTATCCCTCGTTTACTACTACTTACCCTCCCCCGCGCAAACCGAAAAAGAGAAAAAGCGCTTCGATGCCGCTGTAGATAAGACTGAAGCTGATCTCAAAGAGATAAAATCCAAGATAGCAGGTGAGTTTCCTGAACATGGTTTTATCCTGGATACTCACATCTATATGCTCAGAGACCGCATGCTCTATGACGAAACTATCCGCCTTATAGGGGAACAAGGAATTAATGCGGAGTGGGCTTTGAGGCAAGCCGTGGAAAATGCCCAACTCATCTTCGCCAAGATCGAGGATGAGTATATTCGCAGCCGCATCTCTGATGTGGACTACGTTGCCGAACGGGTGCTTGAAAACCTCACGGGGCAAAACAGGCGAAGCGTTGCGGGCATCAAAGAGCGGGTGATTATCGTAGCCCAAGACCTTTCACCCGCCGATACTTTCCAGTTGCAAGTAGAAAAGACTTTGGGCTTGGTAACTGATATGGGCGGTAAGACCTCTCATACCGCGATCATCACCCGCTCTCTTGACATCCCCGCTGTGGTTGGCCTCGAGAACGTCCACCAGGCTGTGCGTTCCGGTGAACTTATGGTGGTGGATGGCTATGCCGGCAAGGTAATCATCGATCCTGACGAGGAATTGCTCAATTACTATTACGAGCGCCAGTTTCAGCTCGAGAATTATCGTAAGGAAGTGGCCCGCTGCGCCGAGCTCCCAGCCGAAACTGAAGATGGTTACACTATCAAGATACAGGCCAACATTGAGCTCTTGGAGGAGGTTGTTGCTGTCATCGATAACGGTGCCGAGGGTATCGGCCTGTACCGCACAGAATACCTCTATCTCAACCTGGACGCCCCCCCCGATGAGGAGACCCTGTTTTGGGACTATCGGGAGGTAGCCGAAATCATCTATCCTGAAATGGTGACCATTCGCACCTTGGATCTCGGTGCTGACAAAGTTCCCACCAGGATGCGAGAATGGGGTGAGACCAATCCGGCTCTTGGGTTGCGGTCCATTCGTCTCTGTCTTCAAGAAGATGAGCTGTTTCGTACTCAGCTTCGCGCTATCCTTCGGGTAAGCGGAATTACCAAAAACGTCCGGATTATGTTCCCCATGATCTCAGGGTTAGGGGAACTCCGCGCAGCCAAAGACATCCTAAACCAGGTCAAGCAATCACTCATTCAGGAGTCCATCGAGGTCGATCACGACTTGCAGGTTGGAATCATGATAGAGGTGCCCTCAGCAGTGGCGGTTGCCGATCTGCTCGCCAAAGAGGTTGATTTCTTCAGTATTGGGACCAACGACCTGGTCCAGTATGCTTTGGCCATTGACCGCGTAAACGAGAACGTGGCCCACCTTTATGAACCTCTCCACCCTGCCATCCTCAGGATGGTCAAGCAGGCCGCCGACGCCGGTCGTCTGGCCGGCATCCCGGTCTCTCTCTGTGGAGAGTTGGCCGCAGAACCCCTCTATGCTCCTATCCTTCTCGGTTTCGAACTTGACTCGCTTAGCATGAATCCCATGGCCGTGCCGCGCGTCAAAAAAATCATCCGCAACGCCAATCTAGAAGAGTCCAAAGTGTATCTACAGGAAGTGCTTCAACTCAGCACTGCCAGCAAGGTCAATGAATATCTTTGCAACCTGGCCTGGCGACGCTTCCGGGAAGACTTCGAGCTCTTCGAAGACGAGATGGGCAGATTGCCCGCTGGCAATGGCAATCCTCAGTAAAGAATCCAGGCCCCAAGGACCTGACTTTGAGCTGCCCCCAGAGGGCATTCTAATGTCTTTCTTTCATGCGGGAGTCCGCTGGAGTAATGGAGTAGTGGAGAAATGGAGTAATGACAAGGACTTATTCAGGTTGAAATTCAGATTTTCACTTTTTTCAACACTCCACTACTCCAATACACCAGTACTCCAAAACAGCTCGCCATCTTTACCGGCAAAGCCATCTAACTCTGCCCTGGCTTAAAGGACCAGGTTTACGGGACTCTAATGAAGAAACCGAACATCAAGGTCGTATGTCAGAACAAGAAGGCCCGATATAACTACGAGATCCTCGAAATCATTGAGGCAGGCATGGTTCTGTTGGGTACCGAAGTCAAGTCCTTGCGCCAGGGACGTGCCAATCTCAAGGACAGTTACGCTCGCATAAAGGCCGGCGAGCTTTATCTCATGCAGTGCCACATCAGCCCTTACAGCCATGCCTATTATGACAACCACGAACCGGATCGTGTCCGCAAACTCCTTGTCCACAAGAGGGAGATCAAACGACTGCAGGGCAAGACCCAGGAAAAAGGACTGACTCTGGTTCCACTAAGAATCTATTTCAAAGACGGCAAAGCAAAGGTGGAGCTCGCTTTGGCCCGGGGCAAGAGGATGTATGACAAGAGGGAGACCCTGAAGCGAAAAACCGAACAAAGGGATCTTGAGAGAGCCATTAAGGACCGGCGCTAAGCGCAGCATGCCAAATGCGGCTTTCGAATTTTGACTTATAT
>CBFDBW010000020.1:0-14971 GCA_965603145.1 uncultured Syntrophobacterales bacterium | reverse complement strand
TCCACCACTGGTGGATGGCTGTAGTAAAAAGCAGCGTAGAGGGGATGAGGGTGGAGATTGGCCAAATTTTCCTTGGCAAGTTTTATCAAAGCCTCCGCCAAATCGAGCGGTCTTCCCGTGAGTTCACAGGCAAATTTGTCCGCTTGCCATTCATGCTTGCGAGAGAGAAGGCTTAAGGCTGGAGTCAAGGGAAACATTAACAGCGAGCTCAGAAATCCAAGTATGAAAACTCGCACGTAGAACGAGCCCTGCTCCAGCCCGATTATTCCTGGCAACCCCTCCCAACCAAGCAATTTGTAAGCAAAAAAAATTGCTCCCAGGGCCACTATCTCGGTCAGGATGATTCTTTTCATCACGTGCTTCTTCTTCCAGTGCCCCACCTCGTGTGCTAGGACCGCCACTATTTCACGGTGAGTCATACTTTCCAGAAGGGTATCG
Organism: uncultured Syntrophobacterales bacterium; assembly: GCA_965603145.1. Taxonomy (GTDB): domain Bacteria; phylum Desulfobacterota; class Syntrophobacteria; order BM002; family BM002; genus BM002. The sequence continues at coordinate 14,533 of CBFDBW010000020.1, read as the reverse complement.
AAAAGCACGATCCGCTTTACCCTGCCGATTCCAGAGAAGTAAGCGTTGGAGTGGAGGCTACGTCTGGAAGCATCAACCTGAAAAACATTCTTCACCTTGATCCCTACTTTTTCAACCAGAGCCCTGATCTCAGCTTCCAGTCCTTCAGTCTGCACCGGTTCAAATTTAAAAAAGAGCGGTTCGATAACATAAGGCGAGATGTACATGAGAAAGATGCTGAAGAGAAAAAAAACAGCCCACACCCACAGCCACCACCACCCTGGGCTGAAGCGAACAAGAAACAGGGCAGCCGTAACCAGAATCGCCGAGAGCACGGTGGAGATTCTTCACAAAAGTTTCTGGCAGGTGCAGTCGGTCCGACTAGATAGTCGCAAACTGGAGATTCCCTTAATTCACACTCTGCTGGAATTTAATCTGGCACAATATGTTGTTAGTCGTCAAAACGGGGCACCGGAGAAATATGAGCTTCAGTCTCCAATATATTGGAAGCTTTGGCTTTCGTAGCTCTTGCTTGCACCGTTATATACTGGTAAATTGCTCCTGATTCTAATGGGTCGTCCTTTCTCAGGAGGTTAATTTCCATGAAGTTCGAGGCAGTGTTGTTCGATCTGGACGGAACGCTTCTCGACAGCATTGAGGATCTCACCGACTCAATGAACATAGTACTCGATGGGTTCGGCTTTCCTGGCCATGATGCCGAGGCTTGTAAACATTTTGTGGGCGACGGGGTGGAGATGTTCGCACTACGAGCTCTTCCTGAAAACCGGCGTGATGAGGCCACGGTTGCTCAGTGCGCCGCTGAGATGCGTGCAGAGTATCGCAAACGCTGGTCGCAAAAAACGCGCCCCTATGATGGGATCCCTAAGCTGTTGGACGAGTTAACCCTCCGCAACCTCAAACTGGCCGTGTTGTCTAACAAGCCAGAAGAGTCCACCAGGGAGATGGTGGCTGAACTACTCTCCAAATGGCGGTTCTATCCCGTTGCCGGCGCCCAACCCTCAGTACCAAAGAAACCCGATCCCATCCTCGCCATAGAAATATCGCAACAACTCCGCGTGCCTGCTGATAAATTTCTTTACCTGGGCGACACTGGTACTGACATGAAGACGGCCAGGGGAGCAGGCATGTTTCCAGTAGGGGCATTATGGGGTTTTCGCACAGCCGAGGAACTCAAGGATACCGGGGCAAAAGTGCTGGTGGCGCATCCTTCAGAGGTATTGCAGCTTTTTTAGCCCCATTTTTCGTGCAGAGTGCTATACCACAAAGATCACAACGTATAGAAAGAACATATTTCTGTGGCTGCAACCCTTCTGGGGCCAGAACGTGGAGATTCCGCCTTCTGCGCTCCACTTGCAGATTTTTTTGCTCTATGCTCAGAAAAAGCTTACTCGCACCCAGTGTATTCTCGCTGATCTGCATACTTACCGTTCTCGTTGGCGGCTGTGCGCATCGTCAAACTGCCTCGAAGAACATAGACAATATTTGTCAAATCTTCCGACCAGAGCGGGACTGGTATAGAAGTGCATACAGATCTTCCGAAAAGTGGTCCGTTCCCATCCCGGTGCTCATGGCCATTATGCATCAGGAGTCAAAATTCAAGGCCGAGGCCAAACCAGCTCGGACTACCTGCCTTTGTTTTTTCCCAGGTCCCCGACCTTCCTCTGCCTATGGATATGCGCAGGCGCTGGATGAAACCTGGGAAAGATATAAAGCCAACACCGGTAACTGGGGGGCTGATAGGGCCAACTTTGCCGATGCAATTGATTTTGTCGGCTGGTACTGCAATCTTAGCTATGCCATCTGCAAGATTGCTCGCGATGACACCTATAATCTATACCTCGCCTACCACGAGGGACATAATGGTTTCAACCGCAGAACATATCGAAAAAAAACCTGGTTGAAAAAGGTGGCGTGGAAAGTCCAAAGCCAAGCTAAACGCTATTCACGCCAGTTGGCTTCCTGTGAGGATGAATTCGAAAGACCAAGACCATGCTGTCTCTGGCCATTTTAAAGGTATTAATCACGAGACGAGCGAGACGAGCGAGACGCGGTTCATTCAATATACCCGACATGCCGTCTAGCCCGCCATCCAGACCTCCAGAGCAAAGCGTGACACTTTGCGAGTTCATAGAATTTCTCTTGACAGTTCCCGAGCCATTCGGTCATAAATTAGGAAGCAGTTTCCCATTGTTCAAATTCCATCACAACGCACCTGCTTAGCACGAGTAATTGGCAATTCAGATAAACACAAGGGGGTAGTGTTATGAGAAAACTTATCCGTGTAGACATGACCGAGGGAAAAATCCAGGTGGAGGAACTTGCCCCGGAATACGCAGCACTTGGAGGGAGAGGGCTTACCTCAGGCATCGTGGCAAGAGAGGTGCCGCCGCTCTGTCATCCTCTGGATCCCAGTAACAAGTTGGTGGTGGCTGCAGGCCTTTTGTCAGGCACAACCTGCGCCAACTCAGGGCGCCTTTCCATTGGTGGCAAGAGTCCCCTTACTGGAGGAATAAAAGAAAGCAATGTGGGGGGCAATGTGGCAATCAAGCTCGGCAAATTGAGAATAGCCGGGATGGTACTGGAAGGGCAGGCCCCCGAAGGTAAACTATTCTACTTGCTGGTGAACAAGGATGGTGTTCAACTGCAGCCCGCAAACGAATTCAAGGGACTGAAGAACTACGACCTCGCCAGTAAACTGCAAGACAAGTATGGAAAAAAGGTTGGGATTGTCTCAATCGGGCCAGCCGGGGAAATGAAGTTCTCAGCAGCTTCGATAGCGGTTACCAACACCAATGGAACACCATCCCGACATGCCGGCCGAGGTGGCATGGGCGCGGTTATGGGCTCCAAGGGTATGAAGGCCATTGTGGTAGATGATACAGAGGCTCCCGGGGTCACCTATGCGGATAAGGAAGCCTTCAAAGAGGCCGCTGCCGTTTTCAGGGATGCTCTGCGTGAACACCCGGTCACGAAGCCGGGGGGAGGATTGGCCGTCTACGGAACCAATGTACTCACCAGCATAATTAACGAGGCGGGGGCCTTTCCCACCCGCAATTTCACCGAGGGACAGTTCGAAGGAGCAGCGAAAATTAGCGGCGAGACCATGCATGATGTCATCACTGAGCGTGGCGGTAATCCCACTCACTCCGGCTGCTCAACCTGTATCATTCAGTGCTCAAACGAATATGTTGACAAAGACAAGAACTATGTAACCTCTGCCTTGGAGTACGAAACTATCTGGGCCAATGGCGCCAACTGCGGCATTGATGATCTTGATGCAATTGCCGAGATTGACAGATTGTGCGACGACTACGGCCTGGACACCATAGAGACAGGTTGTGCAGTTGCTGTGGCAATGCATGCCGGGGTCAAAGCTTTTGGCGATGCTGCCGCTGCCATCGAACTTATCCACGAGATCGGCAAGGGAACCCCCTTGGGCCGAATCCTCGGCAATGGAACTGCGGTCACCGGGCAGGCCTATGGAGTTTCGCACGTGCCGGTGGTAAAACGCCAGTCCCTCCCAGCTTACGACCCGCGGGCAGTAAAAGGTATAGGTGTTACCTATGCCACCACTACCATGGGCGCGGACCATACAGCCGGGTACGCAATAGCCACCAATATATTGAAAGTGGGTGGATTCGTGGATCCCCTCAAGCCTGAGGGGCAGGTTGATCTTTCCAGAAATCTCCAAATCGCCACCGCAGGAGTCGACGCCGCAGGGCTCTGCGTATTCGTCGCCTTTGCCGTTCTGGACATTCCCAGCGGCCTGGAGGCAATCCCCAAGATGCTCAACGGTCAATATGGCTGGAATTTGACCCTGGACGACGTAATGGAATACGGCAAGCAAATAATCAAAACGGAATTAGAATTCAACAAGGCTGCCGGCTTCACACCCTCTGATGACCGGCTTCCTGAATTTTTCAGCAAAGAGCCGCTGACGCCTCACAACGTGGTTTTTGATGTATCAGATGAGGAACTGGACACGGTGTGGGACTTCTAGAGCGAACCACAATTGACTCGTAATCAGGGGGCCTTGGGCCCCCTTTGCTAATTGAATATTGAATATCGAATTCGCCTCCGGCGGAAACCGCAAAAGTGTACAAGGATCACTTCGATATTCAAAATTCCTTGTTCGACATTCTGCAGTTCAAGGATTAACATTGCTTGAAAGTTTGAGGATTATTCTTACATATGGATGCAGCCATTCGAATAACCGTTCTTTTAGGTGGAGATTTGAGAAACGAAGCGGGGGAGGGGTGCCAAGAATTTGAATTGGAGCTCACCTCCGGATCGCAGGTTGAAGACCTGCTGCCTCGCCTTGGCCTCCCTGAAGACAGGATCAAAATGATTATGGTAAATGGCCGGGGGGCAACTCTGGACACAGCAGTCAGCGAAGGAGATCGGGTGGCTCTCTTTCCACCGGAGCTGGCGTTTAACACCTTTGTTTCCCTTGGCTTCAGGAAGGAGTCGGTGGAGAAAAGAGGGAAGGGGAAGCAACGGGGATAGCGCCTTGCCCAGCCGGCAGCTTGCAGCAGACAGCGAGCAGCAAAGGTGGACGCGGAGACGCGGTGACACAGCGAGGGGGCGACAGAGGCGGCCAATTATCACTGAGAAGTAACGACGAAACTGTAGGAGAGAGTTCCTGCTCGAGATTGGATCATAACTAGAAGTTGCTCCTACATAAATTCAATCAGGTCAGTCCTGGAAGACAATATACGCTGATCATGTAGGAGCAAGCTCTGCTTGCGATGATAGCATTCTACAGATTAATCCTATGATTTTTGATCGCAACTGGAAGTTGCTCCTACATTTACTTGGCAGGCACAGAGGCCCGCCCCACTGGTCGCCGAAGGATAAGAGGGCTAGATCTAAATCTGCAATCTGAAATCCACTGGAGTATAAGATGCTCAAACATGTGGTCTTCTTCAAGTTCAAAGATGGGGTAGGGGAGGAAGAAATTGTAAATCTGGAGAAGAGCCTTGCTGCGCTGCCCCCCGTAATTCCAGAGATTCTTTCCTATGAGTTTGGTCGGGACGTGGTTCGGTCGGAAAGATCATACGATTTGGCCTTGGTCTCCACATTCAATGACCTTGATGCAATGCAGCACTACCAAAAACACCCTGACCATCAGGTGGTATTAAAAAAGGTTAACGACTTCTGTAAGTCCGTCCTGGCGGTAGACTTCGTCACGGAATAGCAGGAGTATTAAAGCTTTAGGATCTTTGATTTGAGATTTCATATTTGGCATTGTTAGGGTCTTCCTTTTCTCATTCACAACAAAAATCTCCAATCTGCAATCCGCAATCTGAAATCTACAATATGATAGACACTCACGCACACTTAAATGAAATTGAAGAGATCGACCTAGTAATCCAGAGAGCCAAAGATGTCGGTATTAGAGGAATTGTGGCTGTGGGAATGGATCTGGCCTCAAACGTAACTACTCTCGATCTGGCTGAGCAGTTCCCTGATATGGTTCATCCTGCAATTGGCTATCACCCATGGTCAATACGCACTGACACCATAGAGGAAAATCTAAAGTTCATCGAGGAGAACCTGCCGAGTTGCATCGCTCTGGGTGAGGTTGGAATCGACTACAAAACAAGGGTTAAGAAGCCGGTCCAGTGGGAGGTTTTTTCAAAGGTTCTCTCCCTAGCAATCCGGCACAATCGACCAGTTATTGTACATTCACGCTTTTCCCACCACAGGTCACATCAGATGGTAAGGGATTCGGGAATCGAAAAGGCTGTATTTCACTGGTACACCGGCTCCCTGGAGATTCTTGAGAAAATAATAGATGATGGCTACTATATCTCCGCCACCCCCGCCTTAGCTTACAGCCCTCCGCACCAGGCCGCTATGAAAGCTGCAGCCATAGAACGCATATTGGTGGAAACCGACTCTCCGGTTGAATATCAGGGAAAGGTTTCCGAGCCGGCAGATCTAATCATGACCATTAGAGAACTTTCGAACCTAAAAGATATGGAAAGTGAGGAGGTTCAACGAATCACCACCTCCAACGCCAAGCAGTTTTTTGGTCTATGAAGTTTTTGGTGAATAGAACCAATATTTCACCCACGAAACTTCGGCTCCTTCCTAGTAATATCGCTCTATTCCTGATGTTCACGGCCCTGGAATGATACCTGAAGAAGGTCTTCCGCCTTAAGAGGAAGATATTTGGCTATGTTCGCCCAGCGGCCCGCAGGATGGTTGACATTCCCTTATCGGAAATCATAAATGCATCTCTTGAAGCTTGCGCCAGGATTCTATTCTATCCTGTCTGCTAACCGGTCTGCCAAGCTCCTCGATCACATCATCAACATACGATTCTTGGCGCATTCCAACCAGAACAGTCGTTATTCCCAGGGTGGACCGCAGTGCCCGCAACGCCATCTGGCTCAAGGTCGCAGCCTCGGCCCAATCCGCATCCGCTGAGGACACCCTGGCTTTGGTCCGGGCTGCATTTTCGGCTGCCTGTTCCTGATAGACTGAAGCAATGGCCCAAAACGAGGCCTCGAGTATTTCTTGGTGCGACCGTATCCAGGGGAAGACCGATTCTGTAAGACTTTCCTGCTGCTCCAAGAACTGCACCACTCCTCTTATCCGCGGTGTAAAATAGAATGATTGAAGTTCTTGCCAGCGTTCATAGGTGCCAAAGTTCGACCATTGTTGCTTCAGGACGCCACCAATGGCGACTTGCTCGAGAACCTGTGCTTGTAAGGATGGCGTCAGGCTGAGTTCGGGGAGAATTTTTTGCTTGAGCAGTTCTTCCGAGTGGATGAGGTCATCCATACGCTGAGATATCTCCTCTGTGCTCGCAGCTCGAGCTGTCGCGACCTCAGCTAGACGAATGAGTCTGTTACCGATGATTGCATTCAACGGTCGATTAATGAGAACTCCCAGTTTCTTGTCACGGGCAAACTGGACAACACTCTGCCCGTTCGATTGATTCGTTTCTGTAACTCCTCCTGTCTCCAAGAGATTCATCGGTAGCTGAATGAGGCGAAAGTGGTGCTTGGACGAAAGGGATTCCGCGATTTCCCACACCCTTTCCAAAGAGGTGAATTCCGGATCGGCAGCAGGGGAGGGGAAGGTATTAGAGCTGATGCCATAAGAGCTGATTCGACCTCTTTCCACTTCGTGCTCTAGGTGCTCGAACGCACGTCTTATACGGCTGTAGTATTCCCGCCGAGCCTCCTCCAATATGAGTCCGGTTTTACTAGCCCAGCTGAGATAGTATTCGGGATTATGGAGAAGATAAGAATCCAGACAGCTGAGTCGCAGTCGTTCCAAACTCCGGGTAAGTTGATCTTCCAGAAACTCAGGATGAATGCAGTGTTCCAGTCCATCTGCGTAAAGCACCAGTTCCCTGAAAGGACTTCCCTGCCGTTTGCGTTCCTGGCTGAGCTCATAATTCTGCCCCTGAAGATAGCCCACCTTGGATACTACGACCACCGACTCTCTGGAAATGTCACCTGATGAGGCTAGGTCCTCTAGAACAGCTCCGACCAGTGCCTCCGATCCACCATCTGCATAGTTTGAGCTCGTATCAATGAGATTAGCACCAGCTAGCAGCGCCATCCGCAAGGCTTCTCGATGCTCGGCAACGGTTGCATCCACACGATAGCAGCCGAATCCTGTCTGGCTTACCAACAAGCCGCTCTGGTCCAATTCGCCATAGTGGAAAGAACTGTGCTCTTGCGCATAGAACTCCGTACCCTCGGGTGTGGCAAAGCCATCAAGCACTTTATCCTCCTGTTGAAAGGAGCTAAAAAGTTTTCTCTTAAGGTAAGTTTTTCCCTCAATAAAATCAAGTGATTAAGATAGACTGTTTCTCCATTTCCACACTATTTAAAAGATACTGATAATTAAAAATATTCAACCCTTGACTATTTACGCTACATTTACTATTAAAGTAGCAAACATATATTGGAGGTGAAAAATGGCAGATACAGCGTACACCATCAGGCCCTTTCCACAAGAGTTGCACCGCAAGGCAAAAGCCACAGCAGCACTCGAGGGCATCACCTTGAAAAAACTTATCTTGAAAGCATTGGCTGAGTATGTCGACAGGCAACAGAGTCATATGACCGGGGGTAAACCAACTCTAGAAGAACTGCTCCTGAGGTGTGAAGAGGACTTGGAGAGAATTATTGGTCCAACAGAAGCAAAAAGGTTGGGCAAGTGGCGCGAATTCGAAGGTAATTACTTGAGACTTATCCCTTTTGTCCAGTGGCGTTTGAGAGCTGCAAATGAGGAAATTATCCATAAACTTGACAAAGAGGGTGGCCTGAGTTTGGAAAGAATAGCCCTGGATTACTATCCGGAATTTTTTAACCCGAGTGACCTTCAGGAAGCCAGAAAAAAATTGGGAATCAAAAAAGAATCATAGCCGGCATAAATGTATGCTGTCACTACCTTGATCGTTACCATAAAAATTTAAACTATTTTAATAAGTTTATAACAAAATATCATCGAATACAAAGACTTAAATAATCACAGGAGCGCAGGAAGAATGAATATGGTGCAAGTCAAACCTTATGGGACATGGGTATCCCCAATTACCTCAGAGCTGATCGTATCTGAAACCGTATCGCTAGGACAGATCGTTCTGGATGGTAATTACATATACTGGAGTGAGTCCAGACCGGCAGATGCTGGTCGCAACGTCGTGGTGCGCTGGAGCCCGGATGGCAAGACCGATGATTTGACTCCAAAGCCATTTAATGTCCGTACACGAGTGCATGAATATGGGGGCGGGGCCTACATTGTCTCAGATGGGACTATCTATTTCTCCAACTTCGCTGATCAGGGGCTGTATCAACAGAGCCCCGACCTTGAGCCCCAGTCTCTAACCGGGGGAACCGCAAGACGGTATGCAGACACGGTGGTGGACACGTTGAGAAATCGACTGATCTGTGTGCGGGAAGATCACAGTGTTAGAGAGGGCGAGCCTGTCAACACTATTGTTGCCGTTGGGATCAACCATGAACAGGAAGAGCGGGTGCTGGTCTTTGGTAATGACTTCTATGCCACACCTAGAATCAGTCCCGACGGCTCTTATTTGGCGTGGCTAACATGGAACCATCCTAATCTCCCCTGGGATGGGACTGAACTCTGGGTAGGTGAAATACAGGCCGATGGCTCGGTGGAAAAACCCCAAAAAGTAGCAGGGGACGTCAATGAATCCATATTCCAGCCGGAGTGGTCACCTGATGGCGTCCTCTACTTCATCTCGGATCGGACCGAATGGTGGAACTTGTACCGCTACCACAAGAACCTGGTGGAACCGGTGTGCCCAAGGGAGTTTGAATTTGGCAGGCCCCAGTGGCTGTTTTCCATGTCTACGTATGGCTTTGAGTCCACCGATCGGATTATGTGCGCCTATACGAGCAAGGGAACCTGGTTCTTGGCCAGCCTTGATTGTAGCACTGGAGAATTGGAAGAAATCGCAACAACGTACACTGAAATATGGAATCTGCGCGCTTCACCAGGACAGGTGGTCTTCTGCGCCGGTTCCCCCACGCAGACTCCTTCCATCGTTAGGCTGGATCTCGAAAACATGCAGTTTCAAACGCTCCGGCTTGCCAGCGACCTCAAGATAGATAAGGGTTATCTCTCTATCCCGGAAGCGATTGAATTTCCAACGGAACACGGGAAAACCTCACACGCTTTCTTCTATGCACCTCAAAATTGTGACTACCAGCCACCAGTCGGGAATCGGCCGCCCCTTCTGGTCAAGAGCCACGGTGGCCCCACTGCCGCCACCTCAACTGCTCTGGCCTGGGAGATCCAGTATTGGACCAGTCGAGGCTTTGCGGTGCTGGATGTAAACTACGGGGGCAGCAGTGGCTACGGTCGTGCTTATCGGCAGCGGTTAGAAGGACGGTGGGGGATAGTGGACGTGGACGATTGCGCTAATGGCGCCCGTTATTTGGCGGAGCAGGGTAGAGTTGATGGCAAGCGGTTGGCCATCCGCGGCAGTAGCGCCGGCGGCTACACGACCCTTTGTGCTCTTACCTTCCGTAACATCTTCAAGGCTGGCGCCAGCTATTATGGAATCAGTGATCTCGAGGCCCTAGCAAAGGAAACCCACAAGTTCGAAGCTCGCTACCTGGACCGACTCGTTGGACCCTACCCGGAAAGGCAAGACATTTATCGTGAACGTTCACCAATCCATTTTACTGATTTGCTTTCCTGTCCGCTTATACTTTTCCAGGGACTCGAAGATGAGGTTGTTCCCTCGAATCAGGCCGAGATGATGGTGGCTGCTCTGCAAGCGAAGGGCTTGACTGTGGCTTACGTCCCGTTTGAAGGTGAGCAGCATGGCTTCCGCCGAGCTGAGACCATCAAGCGTGCCTTGGACAGTGAACTTTATTTTTATTCTAGAGTTTTTGGCTTCGAGCTCGCAGAAGCGGTAGAGCCAATTGAAATCCACAATTTATAATCACGCCATGCGCTATGCGCCATGCTCTATGCGGTCCCGATACCACTCCCAGGTCAGTTCCAGTCCCTCCTCGAAGCTGTAGTGAGGTTCGTAGTCTAGTAACTCTCGGGCCCGGGAGATGTCGGCAACAGACTCTCGAATGTCTCCAGGTCTTTCCTCTGCTCTTTCAGGCTCACCCTCCATACCGGCAAACTGGGAGATGTTTTCCCAGAGACTGTTAACGGTCACAGAACTGCCAGTCCCTACATTGATAACGGCGCCAGCTATATTGTCCCGGTAAGCAGCCAGCAGATTTGCCTGAACCACATCGGTTACATAAACAAAGTCCCGATACTGCTCCCCATCTCCGAAGATGGTGGGAAGTTCGCCCCGGACAGCTCTATCCATAAAAATCGATATCACTCCCGAATAGGGCGAGGCAGGATCTTGTTTGGGGCCGTACACGTTGAAATATCGAAGACAAACGGTCTCTGGGCCATATAAGTCACTATAGAGAAAAGCGTAGGTTTCCCCGTGCAACTTGCTGGCAGCGTACGGGCTCAACGGCCTGGTTTCCCCATCTTCCCTCTTGGGAAGTTGGGGTAGATCTCCATAGACGGCGCAGGAACTAGCGAACACTACCCTCTGAACGCCGGCCCGGCGAGCCGCTTCAAGTACATGGAGTGTGCCGAGATCGTTTACCATTGCGGTCTCGATAGGGTCCTCTACGGATTTAGGTACTGAGACCACTGCCGCCTGGTGAAACACCACCTCCACTCCAACCATAACTTCCTGAAGCGTGTCTAAATCCCGCACGTCTCCTTGCTTGAAGTCAATGTCCCCCAGAAATGGTTCTAAATTCTCCAGAAATCCCGTAGTTAGGTTGTCCAGAACCCTCACCTGCACGCCATCACCTATCAAACGCTCGGCAAGATTGGAGCCGATAAATCCCGCGCCACCAGTAACAAGACATTTTTTCATCATTCACCTGTTTTCGCAGTCTATAGATTTTGACACTAAGCCACTGGACAAGGCCCACCCTACGTATGAGCTGTCATTTGGCTGCGCCGTCAATAGGTCATTTATTCGCGCTTGCTGCGCTCCGCTCAGGCCCGCAAGCGGGTTCCCAGTTTCGCTTCGCTGTCATTTGTTGTAAGATGAAATTAGCAATTCGAAATTCACCCTTTGCCCTATGCCTTGTGCCATTCATTTTATGTGAAAGAATAATACTCCCGAAAACGTCGATAGAGCCGGCCCAATTGCTGCCTTGGGTTCCGGTAATAATCTTCCTCCGGCAGATCAATCCATTCAACAGAGACCTCATCTTCTTCCGGTCCAGTTGGCCTGGACTCGAGCACCGAAGCTGCAAGCTTTGGGCTGCCGTCAGAGCGCACAAGGCCGCAAAAGCGCTCGCTTACCCTGTTGTCGAGAGGGGGCCAGTCCCAAATGGAGGGGTGGTAATCTCCGTAGGTCTTCCAGACCCCCCCCATCACTTTGAACCTCCTCAACCGGGTCAATACCTGTGCCGTTATTTGGGCTGAGTCCTCCTCGCTGACCAAGACAAGATCAGCTTCGCGCCTAAACTCACGGCTACTGGTCTTGGGCAAAACAGGCTCAGTGGCCACACCGAAATCCTGAACGAACACAGGTATTTTCCCCAACCATCCAACAATACACCCTAGAAAAGGCGGAAGCGCCGCATCTAGGGGATCTTCCGCCCATGGTACCCGGCTTGGTGGAACGTGAATAGCTAAATAGTCCAGATACTTAGCGACCAGCCTCGGTTTAAGGCCGCCGCTCTCAGTGAGATCGTTTACATGCAGACCCAGGGTTACCGGTATGGTATCGTCCTTCTCCTTGAGAGTTTCAGTCATTGCTTGCAGCCAGAGTTCTGCCGAGAATTCATCTGGGGGAATTGACCACAGAGAGGGTTCGTTGCCCAAATTCCAAGCGTAAAGGGCAGGGTGTCCAGACACAGCGTTGGTCAACTCCCGCAGGAAGAAAATTTGTGCTTCTATGATCTCAGAATCAACGTACTGATTCATGATCTTGTTTGTCCGAACCTTGTCCATGGAAAACACCTGATATCGACTCCGCTCAGTGGAAGCCAGCAGCATCCACGGCGGCAGCCAATTCAAGCCGTTCATATGTCCGGTAAAAAGGGTAACCATCACATTGAGATTCCTGTCACCAGCCATCTCCAAGACTTCCACCAGCTGGTCCAGCCTGGCTGGAGGAACAATCTTGGGTTTGGGCTGGAAGTGCTCCCAAAGTGGGAAGATCCTGACGCAGGAAAATCCCAAGTCACTAATGGTGGCCATATCTTCTTTGATTGAACTTCTGTCGAACTGCCGCCACATGAACATGGCCGTTTTCTGAGGCCAGTAGTTAATACCGAGAATAAAAGGCTTTTCTGTCATATAGTCACCAATCTATCGAGCGGAACAAATCAGGAATTGGACCACCTCATCACAGTTCGACGTCCAGATCCCCCACATCCTCAATACTCTCGGGTTGCCATTGCGGATTGTCGTCCTTGTCTACGACCCGAGCTCGTACACCCTCAACATAATCAGGGTGGGCCAGAATGAAACGGGCTGCCTTGAGATCGGCTTGGAAAACCTCCTCCAGCTGCCTCCCCTCATTGTGCCGCAGGAGCCTTAAGGTTAGTGCCACCGCCGTGGGAGAGCGTTCGGCGAGTCGATGGAAGACCCCGTCGCATAGCTGGGTTTGAATGCTACACTGTCGCAAGGATTTCATAATCTCCACCATAGAACTCTTGTCAGCAAAATAGGTGCCAACCCACTCGTCCATCTCGGGTTTGGTGGGGATATTGCTGTCAAAAAAATGGACTAGCCCTGCTAGCAATGCCTTTGCCGCTGCAGATCGTATCTGGGAAAGGGTTCCAGAATATCCCTCCAACACTGTTATGAGTTCAGACAACCGCTCCGATTTCACCACGTGGTTAGCAACACCAGTGCGCACAGCCTCTGCCCCGACCATCTCGTATCCGGTAAGACCCAGATATTCAGGGTAGCCTTTCGGACACTTGGCAAACATCCACCCTGTGGCTCCAACATCCGGAAAAAAACCGATTCTCGTCTCCGGCATAGCCATGCGGGTACGCTCTGTGGCCACCACCAGGTCAGCAGCAGCAGCCAGTCCCAGTCCTGCGCCCATGGTAATACCGTCAGCGACGGCGATGAGCGGTTTTGGAAAACGATGGAGCCGCAAGCACAGGTCGTATTCTTCCTCCAAGATCTGCTCTGCCGTTGGGGAGACCTTTTCCTGTACAGCCTGAGCAAGTGCTTTAATATCCCCACCGGCGCAAAATCCCCTCTCTCCCGCACCAGAGAGTAAGACAAACTGCATGCTTTGATCGGTCTCAATCTCGTCGAGCGCATGGTCAATAGAGCGAATCATTTCCAGGTTGAGACTGTTCAGCACACGTGGACGGTTGAGGACAATACTCATCATACGAGCATGTCTGCCTACTAGAATAGTTGGTTCCGTCTGGTCTCTCAATTCATTCATAGGTGACCCTCAAATTCACTGCCCCATATCGCCGCAAGATCGCGGCTGGAAGGCCGCTCCCACAGGAGAATCTCTTCTGTCCTCCGACCTCTGACTTATTGCTGCCTACTCCTTACTGTCTTCACGGCCAACTCCAGCGCCAGTTCCTCGATAGTCTCCCGATTCTCCAATTTTCTCCGCCACCTGGAGGGGATAGCCTCTACACCCAAATAGGTACCGGAAATAGCTCCAGCCATAGCACCGAGGGTGTCCCGATCTCCACCATGCATGATAGCACAATCGAGGCAGTCCTCGAAGGAACGAGGATACCGCACGAAAGAATAAATGGCGAAGGGCATGGACTCCTGCACGGCAACGCTCTGCCCTAGCTGTTTTGCAGCGAGTGGCGGAGTGACATTTTCGTTCAACAATTCTTCTAAGAGTTCCATTTTTTCCCGGATTTCATTGGTGCGAGAAAAGTCAATCAGGTCCCTGACAACAACTTGCAGAAGGAATTCTTTCTGTGAGTCGAGCTTCACTGCTTGGGCTACAGCCCGGGCCTGGACTGCTGCACCGTCTTTTCCCACTTGATGC
>CBFDBW010000019.1:0-15180 GCA_965603145.1 uncultured Syntrophobacterales bacterium | reverse complement strand
AGGCTTAAGAATTTGGCATATGGGATGTGGGATGCAAGGAGAGACAAGTGTGTGTGACCGCACCTCTCACATCTGTTATCACTTCGTAGTCTCCTTACTTTTCGTAGTGCAACACGTGCTACTATGCCTCATCAGGACAAGGTAAAAGCTTCTTCCGGGATCTCGACTGCAGCCCGCTGTCCGCTCATGATCGCCTTGGCCTTGCCTTTGGCCAGAGAGAGAATGTTAGTAATAAAGAATTCGGCTGAGGCTACCTTACCCCGATAGAAGGCGGCGCTTCTATTGGAGGCCAGTACCTCAAGTTGAGCATGAGCATCCTTGGCACCGGCATCGACATAAATCTCTTGGAGACGGCGCTGGGCGATCAACGCTTGCCACAGCAACATGAAACCAACAGCAATATCTCCGAACAGTTCCAAATACGGGGTGGCGTACAGGAGGGTCTCAGTGTAGTCTTCGGTCATGCCTTTCAGGCCGAAGTACTTTGTTACCTCAATAAGCTGCTGGCGGGCAGCTTCAAAAGTGGCCACCAGTTCACGCAGTTCAAAATTCTTGCGAGCCCATCTGAGGAACTCTTCAGTTTCTGCAATAAGTCGTTTGAAAAGCTGTCCCCTTTTGATAACCAGTTTGCGACCCACCAAGTCCAAGGCCTGAATACCATTTGTACCCTCATAGATGGAGGCGATCTTACAGTCCCGCAAGAACTGCTCCACCGGGTGTTCCTGGCAGTAGCCGTAGCCTCCCAGTACCTGGATGGCGGTTTCACAGACCCGAAAGCCCATGTCGCTGCCATAGGCTTTGCAAACCGGGATGAGGATGTCAATGAAGTCCTGGTACTTTTCTCTCTCCTGGTCATCTTCGGCAGAACGTACCATGTCGTCGCAAAAGCCGACGTAATAGAGAAGAGCTCGTAACCCTTCGCTTACTGACTTCATGAACATGAGCATCCTTCGCACATCGGGATGATTGATGATAGCCACTCTTGGTGCAGCGGGATCTTTTATCCGGCTCGCATCGGACCCCTGGGTCCGTTCCTTGGAGTACTGGAGGGCATAGAGATAGGCGGCGCTGGCATGGCTTTGACCCTGCATGCCCACAAAAAGCCTTGACTCATTCATCATCTGGAACATGATTCGCATTCCCTGGTTTGCTTCACCCAAGAGATAACCGATGCAGTTGTTGTTTTCCCCGAAGTTCAGAGTGCTGGTGGCGGAGCCGTGAATTCCTAGCTTGTGCTCGATGCCGGGGCAAACCACGTCGTTATCCACCAATCCACCGTTTTCCGGGCGAAGCTTGGGAATAATGAAGAGGGAGATACCCTTCGTGCCCGGTGGCGCCCCTTCAATCCTAGCCAGTACCATGTGGACAATATTTTCTGTAAGATCATGCTCGCCGCAAGAGATAAAGATCTTGGTGCCGGTGATGGAGTAGGTGCCATCATCATTCAGGATCGCTTTGGTGCGCAGAGCGCCAACATCGGTTCCAGCCTGAGGTTCAGTGAGGCACATGGTCCCATTCCACTCACCACTGTACAATTTGTCCATAAAGGTACGTTGCTGCTCCTCGGTTCCGTAAACCTCAAGGAGTCTGGCAGCTCCATGGGTGAGTCCGGGGTACAAGAAAAGGGACAAATTTGCTGCTCCGAAGGCTTCGATGGCCGCGAGCCCCATGACGACCGGGAATCCCTGCCCCCCGGCTTCCAAGGCCTCCGCCATGGAGAGCCAACCGCCTTGTCGATACATTTCATAGGGTCGGTGGTAGGATTCTGGAACTCTCACCTTGCCGTCCTCCCAGGCACACCCCTGCTCATCACCGTTACGGTTGGCCGGGGCCATCTCATTCTCCGCCAGCTTCCAGGCCTGCTCAAGAACCAGGTCGTACATTTCCTTAGAATATTCGGCATATTTGGCGGTGTTGCTGAGCTGCTCTATGTCTAGCTGCTCATAAAGGACGAATTTGACATCTCTTTCATCCACCAGTAAATTTGCCATTGTTATCTCCTTCAAGAGCGATCAGCTTTCAGCCTTCAGGAAAAAAGATTGATGTGAACAATCCGAAAGAATCCCGTATTAGTCATGCAAGTTTCCTACCTTTTTGCTGACAATTGATGGCTGAACGCTGACCGCATTATTCCCTAAGCCCCCGAATGAACAAGTCGGCCAAGGGATCTGCCATCTGAGTAAGGTCGTAATTTCTGCCGGCCAGTAACCATGAGGTGACCGTTTCATCCATTGCCCCGAAAAATGCTCTTTTGATTGCACTCAAATAAAGATCCTTACGAAACAACCCCTGCTGCTGGCCTTCCTCGACAATCTCACCAATGAGGTCAAAATAGCCCTTGAGATCCGCTTTCGGGTAAGCGCTCATGAAATGACGGCTCTGGCGGAGCTCCAGTTGAAATACTGCTGCCAGATCGGGACGATTTTGCATCTCCAACAGGTGGAGCTGAACAAGTTTTCTCAGCTTGATCTCCGCGCTCTCCTCTTGAGCCAACTGGCTGTGGAACTCATCAATAAACCCTTGAACCTTCTCCTCGAAGATACTGATGAGAAGGTCATCTTTGCTTTTGAAATACAGGTAGATGGTTCCGGCTGCCACTCCAGCCTCTCGTGCGACAGCAGCCATGGTTGCCTGGTGATAACCATTTTGGGCAAAGGCAGTTATGGCGGCATTCATAATCCGGTCGCGTTTGTCATCGCCTTTTCGTACCCGAACCATCCTTCATTACCTCTGCGAGGCTGCTTCCTATGGGGACAAGGAGCATCCCAATTATTTTCTGAATGAATATTCATTCATTAATTATAGTATATGAAAGGGAATATAATTGTCAATCTTTTTTGTTTTCTTCTTAAAAAATCATTTTTTACCAGTATTTATACTTAAACTTATATTCAGCTGCAGATTGAATCATCGGAAATATTACGGTAGATTATAGATGAATAACTATTCATTTATGATCATGTTCAAGAGCGAACCTGGACACCTTTCGTCTGTCGAGGCGCGTTGAACATGTGAACATCCTTGCTCATCCATAAAAAAGGTTCTACAATTCGGATACTTTGCATAGCGCCAAGCGTGAGGGACATGCTTAGGAGGTAAGACTTATGACCGAGAAGTTTCGGCATCTTGGCAGTGGTGAGACCAAGTACGAATACCAAGTGAACCCTGAGCTCTTGGAGACTTTTACCAATCCGTATCCAGATCGCCAATACAAAGTGACTTTTACCACCCAGGAAGTGACGAGTCTCTGCCCAATCACCGGTCAGCCCGACTTCTACCGTATAACCATCACGTATATCCCCGCTCGTCACTGCTTGGAGTCCAAATCACTGAAACTTTATTTTTTCAGTTTTCGGCAGAGTGGGATGTTCGCCGAGACCATGGCCAACCGTATTCTGGACGATCTGGTCCAGGTATGCGGACCCCGGTGGATGCAGGTGGAAAGTGTAATGAACCCGAGAGGCGGCATTGGCCTAACTGTTGTGGTGGAGCACGGCGTCGATGATCTCGTCTGATCGGCAACGAACTGAGAGTTATTTAGCGTTGCTGGCCTGCGTTTATTCTGGCAGCTTGGTGCTGGCTGCGATAATGGCGAGCAAGATTATTACCGTAGGACGTTTGGTGGTTCCTGCCGGTGTGCTCGCCTATTGCTTTACATTTCTTATCACGGACGTCATCAGTGAAATCTGGGGCAAAGAGCAAGCTCATACTGTGGTTATAGGGGGGTTTATCACCCTGGTTCTTGTCTTTGTGCTCACCGGTCTGAGTATTCTCTGGCCGCCCGCGCCTTTCTGGCCGCACCAGCAGGCCTACGCAACTATCCTCGGGAGCAGTGCGCGGATCATGATAGCCAGCCTTGTCGCCTATCTCTGCAGTCAGTATCATGATGTTTGGGCCTTTCATTTCTGGAGGCGGGTGACGAATGCACGATTTTTGTGGCTCCGCAACAATGCCTCCACGATAGTCTCGCAATTGCTTGATAGCGTAGTGTTCATTACCATAGCCTTCTACGGTAGCATGCCACTGGTGCCGCTTATCGTGGGACAATGGGTGGTAAAGGTAGGGATCGCAGTGCTCGATACCCCTTTGGTTTATCTATTTGTCTACCTGCTGAGACGGAGGTTGCCATCGGCAAAGCTAGGGGCAAGCTTTGAGACATAAACGGCGTAAACTTTTACATTGTATTGGATATTTAATCACAAACAGCAGCGAGGTCACCTAGACTTTAATCCCAACAGGAGTAGGGCGGGGCCCCGTAGCCGCCACAAGATTTTTTTCTTGCGCTCAGCAGATCGGCTAGCTAGGCTAGGAGAAACAGAAAGGCACATCAAACACCTTACAGTTTTGGAGGTTAGAGTTGTATGAAAATCCTTATTAGTGACGGCCTCGCTCAGAAAGGGATTGATCTGCTCAGCAGTGTTTCTGAGTTTGAGGTGGAATTTAGACCTGGGCTTTCTGCCGCAGAGCTTAAAAGTGCTGTCAGTGATACTGAGGCGCTTGTCATTAGAAGTGGCACCAAGGTGACCGCAGATGTTATTGCCTCGGCATCAAAGCTCAGAGTTATTGGCCGGGCCGGAATAGGATTGGACAATGTGGATATCGCTGCGGCAAGCAAGCGGGGTATTGTGGTAATGAACACCCCGGACGGAAATGTGATTACCACGGCCGAACATACCGTGGCCATGCTGATGGCGTTGTCCAGGAATATCCATCAGGCCACCACTTCCATGAAAGCGGGACAATGGGAGAAGAAAAAATTTCTAGGACAGGAAGTCTACCATAAAACCTTGGGTATTATCGGCGTCGGTCGTATCGGGCGGATTGTGGCCGAACGTGCCGCGGGCTTACGAATGCATGTAATCGCCTACGATCCCCACCTTGAGCCTGAAACCATTCAGAAGCTGGGGGTTGTGGCGGTTGATTTAAACGAACTCTACCAGCGTTCGGACTATATCAGTGTACACACCCCCCTTACCAGAGATACCAAAGGGTTACTCAACCATGAGGCCTTTGCCAAAATGAAAGAAGGGGTAATGATCATAAACTGTGCCCGCGGGGGCATTGTGAACGAGCAGGATCTGTATGAGGCAATTACCAGCGGTAAGGTCGCAGGTGCAGCCCTGGATGTGTTTGAACAAGAGCCGCCTGGTGACCATCCCCTGCTCAAGCTAGGGCAAGTCATCTGTACCCCTCATCTAGGGGCCTCCACTGGCGAAGCCCAGGAAAATGTGGCCGTGGCCATTGCCGAGCAGATAAAGGAGTTTCTCCTCGCCGGGGGCATCCGGAATGCCGTAAATACACCACAGATAAGCTGCGAACTGATGAGCGAAATATGCCATTATCTCACGCTTGCAGAGAGATTGGGGTCTTTTCTGGGGCAGATAACTCAGGGTGCCATGAAAGAGGTGACCATTGAGTACAGGGGCGGCGTGGCTCATTTGGACACAGAGCCCATTACGCTGGCGGCGTTAAAGGGACTTTTGGAGCCCATCCTTCAGCATGAGGTCAATTATGTGAACGCTCCTATCCTGGCAAAGGAAAGGGGAATTGTGGTGAAGGATTCGAGGAGTGAAGAGGCTCAGGATTACCTGAACCTCATAACGATTCAAGTCAGAAGTACGGCAGAGGACACGCTGGCTTCGGGAACCCTCTTCGGGAAGAGAGAACCCAGGCTCGTCCGCTTCAATGATACCTCCCTGGAAGGGGATATAAAGGGCAATCTGGTGCTGATTTACAATGAAGATGTGCCCGGAACCTTCGGCAGCATTGGAACCTGTTTTGGCAAGCACAATATCAATATCTCCATGTGGAAAGCTGGGCAGATTGTTGCAACGGGCGAAAATGTACTGCTCATTAGGGTGGACACCCCGGTGGAGGAGGAAACCATGGAAGATCTCATGGATCTTCCCAATGTCAATTCTGTACAACTGTTGCACATCTCATAGCAAAGCCCAGCACATCAAGGCTACTACACAGTTTACTAGGTGGTATTTGTTCCTAGCTAATGCCCACCGGAAGGTGGTCTACTGGCTGTTCATTGCACCGGTTGGTCGTCAACCAGCGGTAAACGGGAGGAGTTGAAATGAAGACATTGTTGAGAGTCGGATTGTTACTGACACCCCTGGTGTTAGTTGGCTTGATCCCCATCTTGGGTATAACAGCCGAAGATAGTGACGCCAAGGCCCTTTTTGAAAAGCGTTGTTCCCTGTGTCATTCTACCAGCAGGCCTTTGGGCAAGACCAAGAGCAGTAAGGAGTGGGAAAAGACAGTAATGAGGATGAAAGGGTACGCAGGTGATCGGATCAGCGACCAAGATGCGAATATCATCACTGTGTATCTGGCTGAGATTAGAGGAAAGTAACATTTTCATTTAACCATTTCACATTTGTCATTATTCATTGGTGACTATTCGACTGTAGGCAGGAGCAATGATGGTATATAAGGACATCCAGGTCCAGGTAAATGGTCATATTGCCACGCTGCTGTTGGACCGGCCGGAAAAAAGAAATGCTCTGTCACTCAACACCCTGGAAGAGATGATCCATGCTCTCGAGGATTTGGCAACACGCCAAGAGGTGAGGGTGGCGGTCTTTCGGGGTAATGGTCCTATGTTTTCAGCTGGGCACGATTTGCATGAACTGGCCGACGGCGATCTTAAAGCTTATCGCAAGATCTTTGCAACCTGCATGAAAATGATGCTCTTGCTGTCTGAGATTCCTCAACCGGTGATTGCAGCGGTGCACGGCATTGCCACAGCCGCTGGTTGTCAGCTGGTGGCAGCATGTGACCTGGCGATTGCCGCTGAAGATGCGCGTTTCGCAACTCCCGGCGTCAAGATCGGCTTTTTTTGTACCACGCCGATGGTGCCTCTGAGTCGAGTAGTGGGCCGCAAGAAAGCCCTGGAGATGCTGTTCACCGGTGAGTTCATCTCGGCTCAGGAAGCATTGCAGTTCGGACTGGTAAACAAGGTAGTTCCTCCGGCGGAACTGGATGATGCCGTAAGAAAGCTGGCTGATCACATCTGCCAGTTTAGCCGGACCGTGCTTGGTGTAGGTAAGGAAGCTTTTTACCAACAGATTGAGATGTCGGAACGTCTGGCCTATGCTTACGCCAGTGAGGTTATATCGATCAATGGGGTGATGCCGGTGGCACGGGAAGGCACGGCCGCATTTCTGCAAAAACGAGATCCGGTTTGGCCGGAGTGATAGACGCATGGCGCATAGCGCCAAGCGTTAGGGCAATTAAGGTAAAGGGAGAACGCTATGCGCTATGCGTACAATGAAAGGAGAAGGATATGTATTTGCCTCAGCCATTCAAAAAGTTTGAGAGTCAGTATCCCGAAGTTGCTAAGCTCTATGAAGAACTGGGGGTCAAGTGCCAGTCGGCCGGGCCCTTGGATGCAAAAACTCGCTATCTGGTTAACCTGGGAATTGCAGTCGGTGCGGTCTCACCAGGAGCAGTAAAATCCCATGCCCGTAAAGCCCTGGAGCAAGGGGCTACCAGCGAAGAACTTCACCATGCGCTCCTACTTGCCCTCACCACGGTGGGATTTCCGGCAATGATTGCCGCTATCGGTTGGGTGGAGGAGGTAATAGAAGCTGAAGACAAATAGGGAAACGGTCGTGTTCAACTCAGCGCAAATCGGGGTAGTTTCCCAGGCGGTGGAAATTGCAGAAGAAGTGACCGCCAATTATTTCAAGATTTCTACCGCTCAGTGGAAGCATGTTCGCTACGATATCCGGACCCTGGCTGAGCTCAGAGCCGATGAGATCACAGATTCCGCTTTTGCTCAAATCACCCGCTACAGTCGCAAACCTGACCACATTTATAGCGGTGGCCGTCATTATGATTATTTCAAGATCTGCCTCCAGGATCACAACATAATGGCGGCGGTGGAGCGGGATGAACCGGTGCAACTGCTCCCCCTTGCAGTCTATGTGGTTACTCACGAACTGGTGCATGTAGTCCGCTTTTGCAAGTTCCTACAACGGTTTGACGCAGAACCACTGGAACGCCAGCAAGAGGAGATGCGGGTGCATGATATCACCCAGAAAGCACTTGGCACCCCAAGAATTCCTCACCTGGATTACGTATTGAAAGCCTATCGCGACTACCAATTCATGGAGCAACTGAGGGATAGTGTGGGAACCGTTTAGCCGGCGCCTTGGAACGACAGAAGAAACACCAGGAAGGCCAAAGGGGGAGGCTGCGAAACAACGAGCACCTGAGCCACCTCTCCTTCCACTCTTAGTCCCGTAAAGGCCAGCATGAAGATTTGGTGCATTTTCAAAAGCGACACTGCCATAAAATGGCGCGAATTGCTCGTTGTGGACGAGCCTTCCCCTTTGGCCTGTGTCGCTCATAACATTTTTTGAGAAACTCCTGATAGGAATTGCCCTTGACAAGTGGGCTGTGGTGATTATATATGGACAGGTCATGAAATAAAACGCGTGTTCGGCTCGATTCAATTTGTTGGAGGTGAAAAGCCGTGCCTATTTACGAATACGAATGCAGCAGATGCCGTCAGATAACTGAAGCTTTGCAGAAATTCTCAGATCCACCCCTGAATGACTGCCCCCATTGCAGCGGCAGACTGAAAAGATTGATGTCTATAAATAGTTTTCATCTCAAAGGCAGTGGCTGGTATGTAACCGACTATGCTGGTAAGAAAGCCGACAGTCAACCGAGCAAGAGCTCGAGCGAAGGAAGCGTCAAGAAGGAGAAGGATAGCAAGCCCGAAAAGAGCGACTCCAG
This sequence comes from uncultured Syntrophobacterales bacterium, assembly GCA_965603145.1. Lineage (GTDB taxonomy): Bacteria > Desulfobacterota > Syntrophobacteria > BM002 > BM002 > BM002. Next base: position 6,426 of record CBFDBW010000019.1, on the reverse strand, counting down.
AAGCAAGAGTTCCGCAGAGTCTTGATACGTTTGCGAGAGTTGCTTTGAGGATGATTCAGACCTAAGAGGGTTTACATAGTACGCTTTGTGAGGCGAAACAATATGGCGGGGTTAAACCCCGCTTTTTTTACTTCATCCTGCAATCCCCCAATTCCTGAATTCCCGAATCCCTCAATCCCCTTTGCCCGCCGGCCGATATTCCCATGTTTGCTCTGTGAACAGATGGCGGGGAAATTGGGAAATGAGTTTGCCGGGTAGGGAGAGAGCACAGCCAATGATTATAGTTTCAGCAACGACGATGACATACCCAGGACTGATACCGAATTTACCTTTGATTTCTTTCTTTTCTACCAATTCTCTCAGCTGCTCCACTGACAAACTGACAATATTTTTGTTGGCGTGAGGGCCAAGAAGCTGAAGTGCAGCAGTAGTTGGCTTGAGGTGCGTCTTCACCTGGCGAAGCAGTGGCAAGCCAACAGATTCCACCGGCAGTGAGGCCAGATTTACCAAGCGGTCATCCTTACTCAACAACCATACAGCACGGCGTCGTCTGAGAAGGTGATGGTCTTCGAAGACTGACTCAGGAATACCAAAGCGGTTTTGCAAAAAGCCCAACAAATGATTTCTTTCAGCTCCCTTTAACCACTCTGGCCAGGAAGAATCCCACTGTATCGAGTTGGTGTGGGTAGATGCGCCAACACTGCTTGATGGAGGGCTCATAGGTCCTTTCCTTCCACTGGTTCAGTCCGGGGTTGTGGGGCAAGTCCAGGGCAAAGGGCTGGATGATTGCCTCCCTGTTTTCCAAAAGAAACTGGACCACGCTTTCATTTTCCTCTGGATTATAGGTGCAGGTGGAATAAACAAGAGTGCCACCAGGATTGAGCAAATCAAACGATCTAAGGATAAGATCACGCTGCAGTCTGAGCAGCTTTTCGCCGGTGGGCAGAGGCGGTCTGATAGTTCCTTTAGCGCCAAGGCGCAATGTCCCCTCGGCTGAACACGGCACATCCACCAAAATGCGGTCAAAGGTAAATCGTTTGGGCAAGTGTTGGCCGGGATAGCGAACAAGGATGGTATTGGTGACGCCCAACCGCTTCAGATTGGCTCGGAGGGGAATAAGGCGGTTCGACGTATTGTCATTAGCGACAATTGTGCCCTTATTTTCCATCAGCTGAGCGAGCAAGCTGGTCTTGCTCCCCGGGGCGGCACACAGGTCCAGTACCATATCTCCCGGCTGGGGGCCGAGGGCGAAACCAGCCAACACTGACGAGAGTGCCTGCGAGTGAAGGTGGCCCAGGGAGAACTCCAGAAGGTGACCAGGCTGGCTAAGATTTTGGGCGCGGAAGACCATTGGCAGGGGCTTTTCTTGCACTAGAAAGATACCGCGGCGCTCAAGTCTCATGCGGGTTTCGGTCACACTGGCCTTCAAGGTATTGATGCGCAAGTGCACAGGAAGAGGATCGGATAGCTTCCCGCAGAAAGCCGGGAAATCCGGGATCACCGCAGAGTATGAACTGAAGTACTCTTCAGGAGTTGGGTTGGTCATGGGGATTTCTGGACCGGAGATCGCTCTTGGGTTCGCCGTGATCCTCTAGCCCGGATATTTCATGAATCACTTGCTGCGACCACGGATATGGTCGTCCTTCCTGGCGTCCTCTGGTGTCGGCTCCTGCGACGTACCGTTCAGGCACGCCTCGGAGCCCAATCCCGCGGTACCGCGGGACGGTTGCCCGGTGGCACGCCCATCTTCGTGATCTCGCGACAGCAATTCATGAAATATCCGGGCTGGTTGAGAAGAGTCAGGAGTCAGCCGGGGACTAGCTGCAACCGCTGGCGAATGAGCCCGGCGCAGACGACCGATCATCCGTAGAACTACCCCGAGCAAGATGACGACGCTGATCAAGATGATCAAGTTGGAGGAAAAGAAGGTAAGGATAAACTGATACGGGTGCTCAAGGTCGTAGGCAGCCCGACACAAAGAGATACCCACAAAAAGAAAAAAGATAGACAGTATCGCACTGGCAGCGGCTACGGTCCACCAGACCAGCGTCCTTACCATATTATACTCCCGGTTGCCTTTCGGTCATCAGTAACAGCGGTTTGGTCCTGTCGTTGCGGCAGAATAAAGTAAAAATTGTTTCCGTACTTCTGAGGCTCTACTCCTACTTCACCCCCATGGATCTCAATTATGTGCTTGACAAAGTGCAAGCCGTGGCCCGTGCCGATTTCGAATTCGCTCGCGGGGCTTCTATAGCCCTCATCATAAAGGCGATCACCTTCATCAACTTCTATTGGTGTGCCGGTGGTGAAGACAGTGAATTTTACTCCATCTACACCCTGGTCAAAATGGTCTTTCAAACGTCTCTTGCCATAGGAAACAAACTTGACCCGATAGCCGTACTCGTCTTGGATCTCCTCGGTATACTTAACGGCATTGGAGAAGAAATTGTCATAAACTTGGGCTAAAAGCCCCTTATCAACACCCAGTTCCAGCAGTTCGTCTGGAACTTCATCCAACCTGTTATCCACCTTGATATCTTTTTGTTTGAACTGTGGCAAATAGCGAGCCAGGGTGGGCTCGATGATTTCCGTGCGAAAGTTGCACCGTTGTTTGCGCAGCACATAGGTACCGTGCTTAAAGTGGTCACGGCGTAGCAAGGTTTCCAGATACAGGCTGGTACGTTCGTAATGCCTCTCCATCTCTTTTCTTGATTCATCCAGAGACTCGATGTTGTTCCCAAGCGCATGGTAAATTTCCCTCAGCTTTTGGCAGGACCGATCATCAATCTCTGGACAAAACGATACCAGTTCACGAACCTTTTCCTGGATCGCAGCCTCCTCCTTGATACGATTCCTGAGTTTTCTTAAGAACAACCGATAGTAGAGATTAGGAGAGATTACATTGTGATCAATGTCCGCAACCAGTTGGTTAATGAACTTAATATGGTGTAGGTTCTGATGGATGAGCTGTTTTTGATGGAGATTGTAGCCGATGCGATTGGTGAATTTCTCGAGAAAAAAACGTTGTTGGTCGTTTATTTTTTCAGCAGGGAATATTTCAAACATACCGAGGATTTCTTTGAGGTGCTGAAATGGCAGAAGTTCGCCCACCGCCCTGTTGCCTCGAATGGGGATGACATATGAACTATCTGTAAAGTAGGGGTCTTCTTGGACTACGACCTCTGGATTACCGGCGGAGAAATCCTTCTCGAGGCCGTTGGTACTGGAACACATGAGACTAATGGTTTTGCCGTCTTGATCCAGCAGGTAGAGGCGAGTGTCGAGAGCGAAGAATTCTTTGGGTACAAGGGTGCAGACGAGATAGAGATTGTCTAAGGTGGTATATTCTTGAGCCAGGTCAAAAAAGGAGGCAAAGGCCTCTTCCTGAAGGCGCTCGAAGTTGTAAAGAGTATAGCTTTCTTGCTTTTCCCGTATTCTTGCGCGCACACGTTCCATCTTACTGCTGTGCATTTGACCCCCTCTGTTTTGATCTCCAGGGCAAGAATCTGGGTTCTTCGTCTTGCCTCAATTCAGGTACGTACTTATTGCTTCAATCACACAATCGGAGCAATTATGCTATTGAGATTTCTCTCATTAGCCCGGCTAGCTTCATTTATAAAGTTACGAGGGGAGGAATTCAAGCTTAAAAGTCGCTACGTGCTTTGCTGGGGATGCTTGCCTGCAGGGATGCGGGGATTGCTATTTTCGTTGGCTCGAGCGAGGGATAGGTAGTGTTATTACGAGGCTGGCGCGCTGGTCGTTGCCGTTCCTAATGACCACGTTACCACCATGTTGGCTAATAATTTGCTGAGAAAGAGGGATGCCGATTCCACCGTCAAAGGCGGGCTCACGGTAAAAAGGGAAAAACATCTGACATGCATCGAGAGGTCCGTGATTGAGATGTATGCCATCAATTTCGATAATCACATACCTATGATTGAGGGCAGAGGTGATGGTGAGATCACCACCGCCTTCCATACCTCGTATGGTTGTTTTTATGATGGAACGGAGGCCCTCTTCAATCAGGTGTCGATCCAATTCTAACTCAGGTATCTTGTTACTCAGTCTCGTGATGACCTGAATTCCCATATGATGGAATTCGTGGTTTAGTTGGTTGAGAACCTTGGTAATGATTGCATTGATATCGGCGGGAGCTGGGTGCAATCTTATGCGCTTGAACCCATCCAAAACTCGATTGACAGTCTCTTCCAGCCTGGATACCTCCTTCAAGATAATCTCCAGGTGGGTGCGACCAGGATCATCCGAAGTCATTCGTCGGTCGAGCAAGCGGGCAAAACCGCCAATGGAGGTCAAGGGGTTTCGAATCTCGTGGGCGACGCCCAGAGACATGTCGTTTAGGACCTTTATTCTTTCTGTGAGTATCAACTGATCTTCCAAATGTTTTCTGGCAGTGATGTCAAAGATGAAGCCGTCGATACAGTGAATCCTGTTGTTGTGGCTAATTGGGATGGTGTGGTTAATGATGTGACGCACCGTCTGATCACGGTGGATAATTCGGTATTCCAGGGTAAGACCTTTGCCCTCTTCCAAGTAGAGTTCTCTGCTGTGGTGAACTCGTTGCCGATCTTCGGGATGGATATGGTTGCCCCAGAAAAGATCGTCTTTCTGGACTTCCTCGTCACTGTAGCCAAAGACCTCCAGGCAATAAGGGCTGATGTAGAGGGTGCGCAGTTGGTTGTCCAGGCTATAGGCCACCACGGGCGCGTTTTCGAATAACCGCTGGTATCGTTGTTGGCAGTCTCCCGGCTCTAAGGTTAGCTCCAGATCGGTTCGGCCGCTGAGATTGGGGCTTGGGTGCGGAGGAGATCCCATGAGGCTTTTCCTGGAATCAGATCTGTTGACTTGTGTAGATATCCGACCATATTGGTTGGTACTAACGACGGAGTGTAAAATATTTTTTTGCGATCCACAAGAAAAAAATGCAAAAAAGGTTGAAATAACCGAATTTTATTATCAACAGAATAATGAACAGGTTCTTAACATTGGTTCGTGGTCTCTGTTCCTCACTCGTGCTCCGGTGGCAGTTGAAGCTGAGGTTTCATATTCTGAAAGACAAATTAAACCATTTTTTCTGAGATTTGATATGATACGCTCATTTTCACCTATGATTTCGGTGATCTCTGCGGTTAAAACACCACGCCATTATTCCAGAGGAGGTGTACCATGGCCACCCTTACGAATCTTTTCTCAGAACTAACACTTGGAAAACACACATTGAAAAACCGTCTAACCATGGCGCCGCTCTATCTGGGCTATGCCGGGGAAGGTGGAACGGTGAGTAAACTGTTGTTGGATTACTACCGTGCCATGGCCCAGAGCGGTGTAGCCATGGTGGTGGTTGAGAATGCCACTGTTGACTACCCCACCGGCAGCGGTTCCAATCGAACAATAAGAGCGGATACTGACGATAATCTAGAGGGATTGGCACAGCTTGCTGCAACCATAAAGCAAGAAGGGTCTTTGGCTTGCTTGCAAATCAACCATGCGGGACGTTTTGCCGGGACACCGGAGCCGGTGGCACCCTCCTCTGTGGAGACATTTGGTGGTATCCCCAAAGCGCTGAGCAAGAAAGAGATGGAGGGACTGGTAGATAAGTTCGCCCATGCTGCTCTCCGAGTGAAGAAAGCCGGATTCGACATGGTGGAACTGCATGGTGGCACCGGTTATCTGCTGGCCCAGTTTGTTTCGCCGAGGACCAACAAAAGGGAAGATGAATACGGCGGTTCCCTGGAACATCGCCAAAGGTTCCCATTGCAGGTAGTGGCCACCGTAAAGGAAGTAGTTGGAGATTATCCGGTGGGCTATCGATTCTTGGCGGACGAATGGTTGCCTGATGGTCTCAAGCTGGAGGAGTCGACCAGCTTTGCCAAAGCGCTGGCGGCTGCCGGTATAGCATATATCTCGGTTATGGGTGGAACCTATGAATCCTTTTTCTTACCGGAAATTGTGGAAAAATCGAAAAATAAGGGTTACATGGTTGACCTGGCTGCGGCCATCAAGAAGGAGGTAAAGGTTCCGGTCATAACCGCTGGCAGGATTGATACCGGCGAAGTGGCGGAGCACGTTATAAGCAGCGGGCAGGCGGATTTGATTGGGCTGGCGCGGGTTTTGTGGACAGATCCACAATGGCCTGAAAAGGTGAAACAGGGCAGAGAAAGCGAGATCCTGCATTGCGATCCTGAATGTGACACCTGTACACAATTGGTAATGAAGGGAAAACCTGCCTTCTGCGTACGCTGGCCGCACGAAAAAATGAGCGCCTGGAAGGATAAGTTTGTATAGGCAGGGCACAGGCAAGCAAACGCACTATTAGCAAAGCTGGTTTTTTTCAGGCGCAAGGATGTTCTTGTCAGTGGTCAGTTGTTTAAACGGCATAGAGCATGGGGCTAAAACGAAAACTACTTA
>CBFDBW010000018.1:0-15350 GCA_965603145.1 uncultured Syntrophobacterales bacterium | reverse complement strand
AAAAAGACTTCCCTAAGGCGCTGGCGCAGGTGGAACAGGGTAGCATAGCCCCTCTTTATTTACTTTACGGCGAAGATTACCTGGTGAAGTCAGCCCTGGCACAACTCACCGAGATTCTTGTTCCAGAATCCCAGCGGGGCACTAACCTTGAGATAGTTGACGGCAATCAAGCAGATTTTCGACAAATCTTAGACAACGTCAACACCTTTGCGCTATTCGGAGGGCGGAAAGTGGTTGTGGTACAGGATTGTCGTGTTTTTTATTCTCGGGCCAACCTCCCTACTCTTTACCTCAAGAGTAAGGAGGCCCATGAGGCGGGAGATCTGGAAGTTGCTGCCCGGTTGCTGCTGGAGGTGCTCGCCTACGCCGGGTGGTCTCTCACCGATGTGGCTGATGGAGCCTGGCGAGAAATTCCCACCGACCTGTGGCAACAGACCACGGGCGTGGAGCGAGACCAGGCGGAGGTGGCATGGCTGGAAGCGGTTGTAGGCCACGCTGGTAGTACTGGAATGGAGGTGCCAAGGCTGAGAGATGATGGTTCTTTGTTGGAGACGGCTCTACAGGAAGGCTTCCCTGAAGAGCAATGTCTACTCCTTACCACCGATACTGTGGACAAGCGGCGAAGCCTCTATCGGCTTATGGAAAAGAAAGGGGTTGTGGTCGATTTTGGCGTGACTTCAGGTAGTAGTCGTAAGGTTCGCTCCCAGCAAGAGACGGTCTTGAAAAACCTGGCGCAGGAAACCCTCTCCGCAGCGGGCAAGACAATTGAGCCCCAGGCGCTCGCCCTGCTCTTTGAGCGCATCGGATTTAATCTCTGGGCCCTCAAGACCCAGCTAGAAAAACTCATGTCGTTTGCGGGCGAGGCGACGCTGGTGACTCGCGAGCAGGTGGAGGGTTTGAGCGACCAATTCCGGGAGGAACCGCTCTATGAATTGAATAACGCAGTGGCTACTCGGGACTGCGAAACCGGTTTGCTTGTGCTCAATCGACTCTTGGATCAAAACTATCACCCACTCCAGCTGCTCGCTTCCCTGGCCAATGAACTCCGACGTTTACTCGTGGCGCGTGAATTTATAGACGAACATCTGGCGGGCAGCTTGGATCCTAATATCTCTTACGGTGGCTTCCAAAAAACCATCTTACCTGTGGTCAAAAAGAAAAGCGACAAAGAGTCTCCCGTAGCTAGTCTGCACCCATTTGCCTTGCACAAGACAATGGTTCGCAGTACAACCTTTCAGACCGCAGAGTTGGTCGGTTCGCTGCAACATCTGTTCGCTGCTGATCTTACCTTGAAAAGTAGTGGGACCCCTGAGCGCGCAGTCATGGAAGGGTTGATCATCAGGCTGTGCCAGCCGCAAGATATCGACGCGGCGACACGTTGACAGGGAGACACGGCAAAGTGAGCTATTATCACCGTCTCCTCACGAAAGTGATATCTCCTGGTGTAGGACCGCTAGATTCTGCAAAACGTCTTCGTTTACGCTTACGCCAAGCCCATGGCCTGCCAGCGGTTGGGCCACCCCACCAGGTCCGAACTCCACCGGCTCATTGACGATGTCATCTTGGAGTAGATAACTGGAATAAGAACCCTCCAGATAGAGGAGCTTCCGGCTTGAGGCAAGTTGTCGTCCGGCTGCAGACAGTATCCCGGTTTCCCCCACTTGACATCCCAGCTGTGCTGCGATTGCCTTCTTGCGACCAATTTCGTACAGACGATTTGCAGCGAGGATTCCCCCACACTTGGACAATCTCAGGTTAAATACCTGGCAGGCGCCCAGGGCCGCAAGGTGTTTTGCCTCATGCTCAAGACACAATGATTCGTCAGCAATCACAGGGATCTCCACTCGTTCTTCCACGCGTTTTAGCCCCAGTATGTCCTCTTTGGGCACCGGTTGCTCCACAGCGCTGATACTATAAGCCATCATTGCCGCAATGCGTTCCTCGGCTTCTTCAGCACTCCAGGCGCCATTGGCGTCCACCCGGATATCCACCTTGTGCCCCAGGATCTCACGTGCCAGAGACAAAACCTCTGTGTCCTTCTCGTTTCCCACCTTGATCTTCACAAAGGACATTTCCATGTCACGAATGAGGCAGAGGAGACGGTGGAAACTGGGTGGGGACATCATGGGGATTACGGCACTGTAAATCAGGGGTTGATCTCCACCTCCTAACATCTGGGCTAAGGATTGGCCCCAGGCCTTTCCTGCGGCATCAAGTATGGCAAGTTCCAGGGCGCAACACGCAGCCGGCGCTTGGGCTCGATTGTCTTCAGAAAGCAGCTCTCCTAGAGCTTCTATCAAGTCGGGCGGTCCAGAAGGATGGAATCCATTGAGCTCTGGAATGAGATGGTCTTGCAGAAAGCGCAGACTGGATTCCATTACTTCACCAGTCACATATTGTCTGGCAATACCCTCGCCGAAGCCAACCACACCCGAATCAGTAACCACCTTTACCACCAGGTTTTCGCTGTAGGTGCGTTCGGCCAGGTTGTGCTTAATTGGCATGCAAAGGGGAATCTGCAAGAGATACAGATGTATCTTCTTCAACCACATGTATGGGTCTCGTTTTCTCGAAAATCGCGTCGCCGAGGACAGTGCGAACCTGCTTCCATTGATACCACTGGTGCGGCGCCATATAGATGTACTCTTCCAAAACTCGCAGGGCCTTTAGGGAAGCGGTTGTGGACTGAGCATGCTGGGCATTATCCACCAACGAATGTAACCTCAACTTGTAGCTATTTCGCTTCAGTCGACATATAAGCCCGAAGATGACGGGCGAATGGTAACGACGGTGAAACAGATCTATAGTTCGGTCCAGCGGACTACAGCAGCCAAGGAATTGGATTGACCTGTCTCGATAAGGGCGCCAGGCCTCAAATTCATCACATTCAGTGATAAGTATCTGGTTTGATTTCAAGGCCCGAAGCGCGTTGAAGATAACTTGTTCACCCGCGTTGGCGTCCAACAGGGTTATGCCTACACTTGAGCCTCGCCGGACAAGGGCCTCTTTCAGACGTGGTGTCTTGAAACGAACGACCATAGTGATCGGATATCCCTTGAGGGCCAGGAAAAGCGGCAAAAACTCAACGGCCCCAAAATGGCCGGTTACGAGTATGACTCCCTTACCTCGGGACAGAGATTCATCTATGAGGTGTTGACCCTCAAATTCTACGTGTTCTAAAAGGAAACGACACACCTTGCCGAAATGTGCAAACGCGATTAGGAGTTTCTCATGGTAATGAGTGTAAATGCCACGGAAAGTTCGGCGGATGGTCAGATCCACTGGCTGCTTTTTGGGAAAGCGACGAATAGCAGCCGACAAGTTTCGCTTGATCTGTTCCTTTTCTTCACGGCTGAAGAAAAAGTAAATACGTCCCAATAGGCCGAGATAAGCCCGCACTAAAATTCTAGGCAGCCAGCGCATTGCTATGGTATTGAAGCGCCATTGCAGAAAACGGCTGAGTCCGGCCCTAGCCACAGAGTGCCCCCCTGCTCTTTTCATTCCATTCCCCCCCTTCCTTATTTGTAAGATGTGCGATACCCGTCTGAGTTCGGCTCTGCGTGGCGATATTTTCACCGCTGAGCAATGTTGTTCCATTATTCTCCTTGGTACCTTTTTCCCCGTCGAGGACCTGACGAACAGCCGATACCAGTTCCTCTGGCTTGAAGGGTTTTTGTACCAGATTTAGCCCAGAAGCCATCATTTGCTGCAACTCATTTTCTCTGGAGCCGTAACCACTGCAAATGATCACCTTTGCAGGAGGATTAAGTTTTCTGAGGCGTGTCAGGGTGTCTTTGCCACCCAACTTTGGCATGAGTAGATCGAGGACAACCAGATCAATATCCGCCCCCCTGCTCTCGTAGATTTCTAAGGCCTCCAGACCATCGCAGGCAAGGATAACCTGGTAGCCGTAACTGCGCAAAATTTCATTTCCTAAATCACGCACCATTGGCTCATCATCCACCAGCAAGACTGTCTCTTCACCTGCCAAATCGGGCGTCAAACGACGCAATGATTGCTCCCTGTCCTTAGCCTTTGCAACCCTGAAAGAAAGATCAAAAACTGTGCCCTTGCCCTTATCACTCTCCACATATACGTACCCTCGGGAATTTTGGACTATGCCATAAACCATGGCCAACCCCAGGCCAGAACCCTTTCCAACTTCCTTGGTGGTAAAAAATGGATCGAAAATCTTATCCAGGTTTTCCTCTGGAATGCCACTTCCATCGTCAGCCACCCGAATCCGGATATATTTCCCCGGTTCTGCTGCCAAATCTTGGTAAGCAGAGGCAAGGTCTCCATCTAAATCAACCTCAGCTGTCGAAATCGATATTTTGCCGCCGTTAGGCATAGCATCTCGAGCATTGAGGCAGAGATTGAGTATTGCCTGCTGCACCTGGGTAGCGTTTGCCGCTATAGGAGGTATGTGGGGGTTTAAATCAAGCTCCAGCACGACATCTTTACCGACAGAACTTTCAAGCAATCGGACAGTCTCCCGAATGACACGATTCGGATAGACTACCTGCAAATCTTCAGGTTTGGTTCCGCGACTAAACGCCAAGAGCTGTCTGACAAGATCAGCGGCACGCAGGCTGGAAGTTTCAATGATGTCAATAAAGCGCTTGGTTTCCGCCTGATCGCGGAGTCTATGTTTCAGCAGGCTGGCATAGCCCAGAACGCCAGTGAGTATATTGTTGAAATCGTGGGCGATACCGCCTGCCATGGTGCCGATGCTCTCCATTTTCTGCTGGTGCAAGAGCTTGGCTTCCATTCGCTTCTTTTCAGTAATGTCCGTCACCATGGCAAAACTGCCCTTATAGCGATCCCCCTCAATAACGGGAACACTACTTATAATTGCTGAGACAAGCTTACCGTCATTACAGAGCATCTCGATCTCTTCCTGAGCCACCAAACCTCTCATATTTTGCACCAGAAGATTCAAGAGTACCCTTTTCTTGTCAGAGGATACTAGCTCATTTATATTTCGACCTAGCATCCCATCATAACCAAGAATCGCGGAAAGCCGCTGATTAGCAAAAGTGATGAGGCCATTTTCATCCACAACCCATATGCCCTCATGAGCGTTTTCCACAAGCTCGCGGTACTGGCGTTCTGATTCTTCCAGTTTTCTATATAAATTGGCATTATGAATAGCTATGGCAATCTGGTTGGAAAAGCTGATCAGAAAATCCTTCTCCGTTGAAATAACTTTACCGCCCGCCTTTTGCTGGTCGCCGACCAATACCCCAATTACCTTTCCCCGCACTTTCAGCGGCAGAGCTATGAAAGCCTGCGGCTTAAATTGCTTTATGAGAGGATTATCCTTATTGATCTGCGAGTCAGCCACATCATCCACCAGTTCAGGCTTTCCGGTCCTTGCCACTCTGGCGATGATGTTTGACTCCTTTTGCATGGGTACCGTGTAGGTTTCTGCTTCCTTGATGTAGTCAGCCGTGGCGCCCACAGCGTGCGCCAGATATAATATTGCCTGTTCTTCGTCCACCAGAAATATTGCCGCCCTGTCCAGTACCGATACATCAACGAGCCGCTGAAGAATCAGGGTCATTAGCTCTTCAATGTCCAAAGTTGAGAGAATGGCCGTGCTCGCCTCCTGGAGGCTGAGCAATCGGTCTAGTTGGGACTTGAGTTGGAGGTTGAGACCATGAACCTCAGCATACTTGTCACGGAGGAGCTCCTTGTCCTGTTCCAACTCTTCAATGGTCGCCCTGGCCAGTCTCCAGGGGGCAATGAGCCGCAGCAGCAGCCGTTTGAACGACGGTCTACGCTTCCAGCTAAGGTGATACTCACAGTAGTCGTCACCCTGGAAAAAACACTTGCGCTCCTCCAACTGTAAAGGTGGTTCGTTCCAAACCACCGGGACTGCAGTGTAAACGCCACGGTTCATCAGGCAAAAGTCCCGAGTCAGAGGGATATCTTTAAACCACTCGAGGCGGACCACAGCTCCATCCCGGTTGAGCTCAGCCAGTTGGACCTGTTTGTTACGGTTGAATCTATCGTTGAGACTCTGGATACGCTTGAGAGTACGACCGTGGTTGCGGATAGCAAAAAAAAGGATACGTTGGATATAACCGAGCCGCCTTTTGCCTACAGAATCGAAGCCGATGTCGAAAACCACATCGTCCTTGGCGAGAAGTTTTTTAACCCTGTCGTAAAGAAGGATGAGTATATGAGTTGATACCCAGTTATTGGGATCGGAGAGAAATCTCTTGACGTCGGCCACCCCTGCCAGTTCAGGGCTGAGATCCTTGAGTAGCGGTTCCACTAAGGAAGGATCGTGCTCCTCAACGTAGTCGATGACAGCCTTGGTGTTGATGCAGCTGTTGTGTTTTTCCATCGGCTTACTACCCAAAAAAATAAAAAACCACACTACCTCAGAAATTCGACCCTTTACTCCCGACCCTGTCAGGCCTAGGGACGGATTTCCGTAAACGTGTGGTTGATTGGCGTCGTGTGAGTGGTTGGCCAGTTACCAGAAGAATCTTGGACTGCTACTGACCGTACTCTACATGTTCTTTATATACATGTTATTGCGTTGAAATGTCAAGGAGAAAGACGCGTTGCTCGTGATCACCCCACGGGAAGAATATAAGTCCGATGGTTTCGCCAAAGATGGCTCACCTGACCAGGTTGATTTCCATGTTCTGTCCACCTATAGCAGGAACGATACGACCCACAGTCTGTCCCTACTTCCTCTAAGCCGTCTCTAGCTTTTCCAGTTGCTGGTCAAAGCGAGACGTGACCAGGTCCTCAAACTCTTTACCCAGGTGGCTCTGGTTGTTCATGAGTTCAAGGCGAATCTTTTGCCAAAGTTCAAATAATTCAGCCTTGGTGGAGCAGTCATGAATTCCCCGGTATATGGCCTCCAACCTCCGGCTGCGCAGACGATCTCTGTTGAATTCGTACATGTCAGTTACTAGTTGTATCTGCTCTTCTGAGAAGGCGTTTTCTTCCGCTAGCACCATGAGTTCAGCAAACACGCGTTCAATCCCTGAGAAGCTTTTTTGTTGTTTCATCCTTTTTTGCAGATTTTTAAGGGCTTGCTCGATGAGTTCCTGCAATCGCTTATGGAAGGAATCGCTCAGAAGCTTTTGGTAGTCCTCCGTATGGTAGGTATAGTTTTTGAGCTTTTTGAGCTCTCGGTGATAAAGGTTCTTGAGTCGCAAGATCTCTTGCTGGTCTTGCATTTGTTCCAGAACCAGTTGTATCTGAAGACGATCCTGGTAAAGCGGTTTCGCCACTCCTTCGTCGGGGTTGTAGAGCAAGATGATTCCCACCGAGGCTCTGGTAAGACGGGAAAGCAACCTTGCGTCCTTGAAGAGACGATCTGCAGACAAGGTGGCCAACTCCTCGGCAATGGCCTGGTAACGCCGGTCAATAATGACGCTAAGATCGTGAAGATCGATAACCCTGGGTTTACCATCGTGAGGGCAAAATCGATCCAAACCGCGAAAGCCCAAAACAAGCAATTTTAGCCAATTCTCCGGTGTCAGGTGTTGAGCCACATATTCCAAGCCGTAGATACGGATAGAATCACGGCCAGGATTGAACTGGTCCAGCAGGTACCGTCGGATTGTATCGGCCAAACCCATGACAGCCTTGTGAACCACCATGGCTCTCTGCAGATCTTCCTGAAACTTCTGCAACCCAGTGCTCTTCAAGCCTTTCTTGTGGTAGATGAAACTAACTGGCATATCCAAAATTTTCATCTGGATATCCACGAAATCAATATCAGGAAGTCCAACGAGTCGGAAGAGTCGTTCAATCGCTGCTGTATCCTTCCCCTTGAGGTGGTGACTTTGCTTGTCTGCCGAACTATCCCATTCGGAGAACAGCGCCAGCTGACCTGGCACGCTGCCAGTGGTATCCATGTCTGTCAAGAGGGACCGCCCTTTTTCCTCGAAGTCGTTATCCAGGTAGGATTGCCAGGAAGTCTCGCCGCGAATGACATCCAAGGCCACCTGACGCAAGTCCAAAAAACGGTCGAGTAGATCCTCCACCATGATACCTTCACGATAGGCCGCAGCAGCAAGCACCGAGTGGAGGAAAAACGCTTCAAAAAGCTGTTCATCACCGGATGAAGTCACCAGATCCAGGGCTGGTAAAGCCACTTCCCCCAGCAGCACATGACCCATCAGCCCGTGGACTTCCACCAGGGAATTGGTCAGTCTGCTTGTGTCTTCATCCATGCCGAGGCGCTGGAGCAGAGCTTGTCGTCGCAGGATTTCAGCTCCTGCCGCTCCGTGGGTATTGCTGTGGGAGAGAGATCTATATTCTTCAAGATACATGGGGAGTTTGCCGATTTCCTGGAAAATCATGGCTGCGCTCAAAGCTTCCATTAGTTCTGGTCGGATGCTGATTCTGGCAACGACCTTTTCAAGGATATCAATCTGCACATTACTAATGCCAATGGTCTCGCCAGTCATGGCACCAAATTGCTGCTGGGCCAACTGGAGAAAGACTTCTGTATTTTGTAGTGCCTCGCGATTCTTGGTCACCAAGGCCTGGAACTTCTTGAGGCAGCGAAGGACGTAAGCAGCAATTGTCTCCCCGGCGTGAGTTTTTTTCGTCGGTTTGATCCTGTCAAGCTCCCAAAACTCGGTAAGAATACGACGGCCAATACTCGGGCAGTGATCGTGGATGATCTCCAAGGTGTCAAAGACTCCTTGAGGCACAAAAAGCTTCCGGGCAAAAAGTTCCTCGAGGCGAGAACAACAAAGTCCGATCTCAGCTTTCTGCTGAGCCAACGATTCAGTGTCCATGCCTGTTTCTGGTGTAAGCCGTTGCAGGTGTTCGTAGTAGCTGTGTAATTCCCGGAAGAGCCGATCCGTCTCTCTTAGCTCGGAGATGGGAATCTCAGGAATCAAGCGGTCGCGAACGGACTGGAGCATCAGTTCCATTTTTCTGAGGTTATCCATTACATCGATGAAGATGACCTCTGTGGTCTGATTTAGTGGGTTGTACCGCAGTTGAATGCCGCTGCTAAAGATAAAGGCTGGCAGCCCTTGGGAGAGTGTCTTCCTGATGCCAGTCAGGTAGTTAAAATGGAGTTGCTCGGGTACCAGAGCTTCCAGTCCCTGCCTTACCTTCGCCAGTCTCTCTTCGCTGTCATGACGTTCGTAGCTGAGAAGTGGGTTGAAGTTGATGACATTTCCCGGCGAGGCGCTGATGGTAATCCAGAGAAGGATAAATCCCGCTCGGGTACCAAGCATTGGAAATATGTGGCCGGTGCCGTGGAACCGGCAGTTGAGCAGTTTCCGAAAAAAATATGGCTGACTGAAGGGTTTGCGCTCATAGAAGCGCTCCTTGAATTCGTTGGTAATGCTGATGAGCTCTAATACTTGATTGATCTGTTCCAGTTTTTCCGAGCTGTAGTTGGCGAGGGCTTCCTTTTGAAAAGGGCCCTTGTCTGCAATATCAGTCCAAGAATCTAAATATTCAAAGAGATTAAAGAGCTTGAGCATCTGACGTACGGCCAAGTTCTGTGCCCCACCCAGGTCTGCGATCTTTTGGTCATGGAGGATTTCCCAATCCAGCAGCGGATCGCCTGCTATCCGCAGGACTTCATCATACAGACTGAAAAGCTCTTTTCCCTGTTCTTTGGAGAGTTTGTCGCGCAGTGAAGCGGCAATTTCTGACATGCTCAACAAACGAATTATTCTGAGCAAATCAGCCACTTCCTCCAAACTCTTGCGCTTGGCCTGGTCAGTGATGGACTTCAGGGTCTTTTCAGGGAGCTTTCCAAAGGTTATTCGCCCCATGGTAGTATGACCAACCACAATCAAGTAAATTTCTCTCAGTATGGCCGGCGGTAAACCCAGAAGCGACAACTTTTCGATGTTTTCCAAGACCTTTGTGCGGGGTCCTTCGATGCCGTCAGGGTTGAGGAGACTTTCCAACCTGCCCAAGCGGCTGGTCTGCTTCATTAATTTTTTTAAGTGGTTGAAGGCACGATATCGATTTTTCGGGGCCTCGAAGGGGTTATGAAGACGGTTTAGCTCGAGCTCGGACAATCGGTCGAATCGCTTCTCGCGGATTTCCGCCAGCATCTGCAGCACTGCAAAGACATAGTCGAAAGTGTTCTTGTAGTCAGCCACGAGAGCGAGGGAACAACCGGCCATGCCACTAAGCCGCTCTTCCTGCTCTAGTCGTTCTAGAAGCAGCGAGGGTTCACGCTTGCAACCAACATAGACTTGCAGGTTGTCTGGAAGCTCTCCTTCGACGATGTAATTTCTCTCCCAGTTCGCCTTCAGTGACGGGGCCAGCTTGGAATGGCAGGTACTTTTTGCAAAGAATGGTTTTAGTACCCTGTCCCATCTGGCCTCCAAATCAACGGGCTTTGCGCTGGAGATTTTCAAATCTAACCGAGGCAAACGGTCAATTTCCTCTACAGTAAGCTGCATCAGATCCCGGTCGCCAACGATTTTTTTCAAATCCTCACGGTAGACGAAAATTCCGCTTAGATAACTGTAAAAATCTGAAAGATGGACCCGAAGGAGACTGCCGTTCTTGCCGCGATATCTCTTTTTGGAACGAAACACATGGGTAAAAAGCAGGAAATTTCGCAAATCAGCCGGGTCCCGAAATTCCACCCAGACCTCTTCATTTGTGCGGGGAAACTGCCTGCTGGCAATAATGCAGAGTTCGCAATCGGCATCTAGGAGATCATAGATTTTGCCAGCCACATAAGTACCGTACGTGGTGAAGGTCTCTTGAGTCAGCCTCGAGCCAGTCAATCCCTGAATGGACAAGGACAAGAGGAGATCATCCATGTCTTGCGGGATAACAATGAGATCGAAAGGTCCGCTGGCTTCACGCAGCTTTTCTACGGAGTCGATAATCACAACGTTCTGCGCCGCCATTCTACCGGTGATCTCATGCACGATTAGAGTGTTGGGAGCAGTGAGGAGGACGACATTTAGCTTTTCTTTCTTGTGGCGATGAGCTTGTTCGAGTAAGACTCGCTCGATCTCATCCACTTTGTCTTTGATGTCTTCCAAAGAGTGAGACAGCCAATTTATTGGAATGAGAAAGTAACGCTTGCCGTGCCTACTAAACCGCATCAATAATCCCAATTTTCGGTATATACTGTTGATACGGTGGTAGTTCTTCTTGAGGATCTCAGGGTCGCTAAGATCAAAGCTTTCCAGAAAATCAAGCTCACCGACTCCCAATTTATCCCGCTGCTCCACAATGCCAAGGCCGTAGGCGTTGCCACCAAAACGACTGGCAAGAAAAGGGGGATGGTCTTCAGCCACGAACGTGCCCACGGGAATATCTTGAGGGTTGATCCCCAAGGAGCCGAAATCCTCGGGCCGGACGATGCGGTAGGAGATATCGAAGGTATGAATACGATCGGGTAGCGGTAGGCTGGCCGGTATGCTAGAAGTTGGGGTTTCGCTCTTAGGGCTCATTCTTTAACCGGTTAAAAAAGCCAATTGTTTTAAGCAAGTGTTGAGTATCTCTCTGTTTTAACACCGTAATCAAATCCGAAACCTAAGAGTTCTTCGAAATCAGGTGACCTGGCTGAGTTCCAGCTGCCCGGCACCCATTTCAAAATCTAGATTAACATCGTTTTGGTCATTGGAAAATTTGAATTTTGAATTTGTTTCGTGCTTCGTGCTTAGAATTTCGAATTTGAAGTCGCATATAAGAAAACAAAGCCTTAGTTTTACACTTGACGAACTTTCAAGGATTGCTTTCGGCCCAGGGCACGTTTAGCCTTGAGACGTAGCAAGCCCGGGCTACGATGAAGGTACATCAGGGGGCTGTCGAAACCAGCTCCAATGAAGTAGTCCTCCAACTCATCAAAAAGTACCGGTCGAGTTGGCCAGGTATATCGACGTTCTCGTTGACGGAGTGTTTCCCACTGGGATTTCAAAGCCTTGTTGTTGTCCAGCACAAGGTTCTTGGCGTGCTTGCAGAGAAACATCTCACAGACAATGGGTTTGGCCCGCCAGAGACAACCTGTCTTATTCAAGTAGACACAATTCAACCCACCCGTGTCTGTGTCGAGGATATCCAGCAAAACATCGATTTCTTCCTGGGTGGAAAGAAGCACATTGACCACAACATCAGCAAAAAAAGTGACAATTCCTTCCCGACCACAACAAGCACTCGTATAGCTCGTGAAGCATTTTTCCGAGCAGAGGTCAACAAAGTGCGTCTTTTGAAAAGATGCTACAGCTTGTCGAAATCCCACGTACGATCTGATTCGTTGTTTGAGCCTGTGCAAGTGAGATAGGGGAAGCCCAGACAGATGCTGGCGCACCATGAGAAGGGCCTCCTTCTGCTGCTGATTGTATGGGCTCAATAGTGCCATTTCATTTTCTCGAAAAAACCAGGATCAGTGTTTAACGTCCACCCCAAGTTCGAATTTGGCATAAGGCCAAAGGCACAATGCTCAAGGCAAGTAGAAATTTCCTTTCTTCCCCGTGAGCCTTACGCCCTATGCCCGACGCCTTGTTACAGCTCATATAACTTGTCATCCTTCCTGGGTGGAGGCTTCCGGCGACCGGTCTTCTTTTTGCCTTGAAAAACGAGGGGATCTTCTTCTTCCAGTAAATCACCCATTTCTGCTTCAATCTGCTCAGGGTCTTCGCCGGCCTCCATTCTTCGTAAGGCCTCTTCCATACCGGAACCTAACTCAAGACCAGTCATCTGAGTAAGTTTGCGCATCAATTGGGCCGCCTGTTTTGGATCGTCCTCATTGATCCGCTCTGCCTCACCGGCTAACGCAGTCATAGCCTTTTCTAATTTAGACTCATCAATGTCAGGGAGGCCATCGTCCTGATCCTCCTTAGCACCTCGAAGCACGGCGAAGGAGGACATCTGTCGATCGAGCTTAGATCGATTGCATTTGGGACAGGGCGGTATCTTTTCAGTATTGATTGTACGGGAGAAAAAGTTGAAAATCATGTGGCAATCCGGGCAATAGAATTCATAAATCGGCATAATTAGTCACCTCCGGTTCAGTAACCCAAGGTCCCAAACAGTTATAGATCGTAGTTATCTGCAATTGTTAAAGAATTTCGACCCAAAAGTCAACGGTAACGATTGAATCAGCAGGCAGCAGGCAGCAGGCAGCATGAGCTAGACTCGGAGCATGGAGCCACGGAGCCCAGTAATTTTAGATTTTAGAATGCAGATTTCAGATTTGAAAGCTCAATACCTTCTAGTAAGAGATGCATAAACCTCAATCTGCAATCTACAATCTAAAATCATAAATTGTACGTACTCCAATACTCCGAGGATGCTACATTGACTCGATGAACGATGTGACTTAGGATAGCTACCTCCTATAACATCAACTTGCGCGAGGTTCATATGAATCGAATACCATTGGTTATAGCCACGAGGAATAAGGGCAAAACCGAGGAGATCAGGGCGCTGCTGGCCGACTTTCCTGTGGACATCAAGAATCTGGCTGACTTTGGGCCAACGCCGACAACCGATGAGGATGGCGAAACATTTGAAGACAATGCAGTGAAAAAGGCGCGCTTCACCGCCAAAATCCTGGGATTACCTGCTTTGGCAGATGACTCGGGTCTGATGGTGGAGGCTCTGGGCGGTGCTCCAGGAGTTCGGTCTGCCCGCTACGCAGGAGAAAACGCCAGCGATGAGGCAAATAACGCCAAACTACTTCAAGAACTTGAGAGTGCGGAAAATCGCAATGCTTCCTTTGCTTGTGTTATCGCTATAGCAGTTCCTTGGAATCCAGCTCTCGTATACGAAGGGCGCTGCGAAGGGGTTATTACCAAGGAAGGGGTTGGCAGCCAGGGGTTCGGTTACGACCCGGTCTTTTACTATCCACCATTGGCAAAGACCTTCGCGCAACTCAACACCGAGGAGAAGAATCGGGTGAGTCATAGGGGACAGGCTCTGGGTCAATTACAAGATGAGTTTGATAAGGTACTAATCTGGCTGCGGCAAAGGCTGCTGGAATCCGGCTGGCAGTGGTTAGAGGAGTGAAAAAAGCCGACTCCCACAGATAGGAGTCGGCTTTTTTTCCTTTTACAGACTAACAGCTACAGGAGCCACAACCGTCTGGTTGGGATAGCTTTGAGGTGATAGAAAAACCAGAACAGTTAGCATCTTCCACATAATCCACCTTGATGGGGCGGGCCTGATTCATTAAAGAGGTATCGACAAGGTAGGTGACGCCTTCAAATTCGAAGACCTGATCCTGCTCTTTTGGCTCATCCAGAGCCATCCCCAAAGAGGGGCCACCTCAACCAATTTGGGAGACAAAGATACGGATTGCCGAGTCGACCTCCCGTTCTGTAAGATAATCTTTCAATTTCTCGGTCGCCTGTTCAGTAATTTCAAGCATGCTAACTCCCTCTCTCTAGTGAATAACTTCTTGCAAGGTTTTCAGCTCAGGATAAAATACAGAAAACTTATATTAAGGATTGTCTCGGCAGGTGTCAAGAGCTTAGGGGACAGGAGTTTCCGTAAAAATAGATGGTTGATGTTTATACATTGAAGCTATTGCGGAGTTGAGGTCTCATTTGGAAATGAAAATCTCTTCCTATTGTTTCTTCTGTCGTTCCCTCGGGGGCGTAGGCCCCTCATGGGCCGGAGGCGAAGGCTCTCACCAGTCACTCAGATGAAACACCAGGAAGGCCAATGGGGGAGGCTGCGAAACAACGAGCACCTGAGCAACCTCTCCTTCCACTCTTAACCCCGCAAAGGCCAGCATGAAGATTTGGTGCATTTCCAAAAGCGACACTGCCATAAAATGGCGCGCATTGCTTGTTGTGGAGTAGCCTGTCCCTTTGGCCTGTATCGCTCATAACATTTTTGGGGTAACTCCTGCTTGGAGGAGTCAGGAGCTTCTTCCTTGCGGATGAAAGATTTTCCAAGTGGAAACAGCAGGGAAACCATGTTAAGAAAAGGACCATGGTCCGTTTTCTCATAACCTTCCTTTCCGTCTATGGCGCCGTCCATCTCTACTTGTTTCTTAAAGCGAGGGCCGCATTATGGCCTGGGGTTGGACTCAGTTTAGTGATGGCGCTGTTTTTGGTGGCCATGGTGGTTGCGCCGATAGCAGTACGGTTACTCGATCGGCACGGACTGCCTCTGGCTAGTCGCTATCTTGCCTATATTTGCTATACCTGGATGGGGCTGCTCTTTTTTTTCTTCTGGATGAGTATTTGCCTGGATGTGTTCAATATGAGCATGCGGATTTTGGCTCTCCTCCCGGGATCTGCCACCAGCCGTTTTGTGTGGACCGGCAAAAACAGCTTCGTGTTGCTAACACTTGGTGTTGTCATTCTGGGAGTTTGGTCTGCATTTAGTGCCTGGCAGATTCGCTTGGATCGGGTTGTGCT
>CBFDBW010000017.1:0-15369 GCA_965603145.1 uncultured Syntrophobacterales bacterium | reverse complement strand
ATGAAGAGACCCAGGGCAAGCATACTTGTGGTTGAAGACGATGTAGCCATCCTGCAGGGTTTACTTGACGTTCTCGTGTTCAACGGCTACGAGGCCACAGGTGTGGAAGATGGGGGCGAAGGACTTCAAAAAGCTCTGGAAGGAAGATATGACCTGGTCATCTTGGATGTGATGCTTCCCACCATCGATGGTTTTGCCATTTGCAAAGAGATCCGAAAAAAGAAGCCGGGGCAGGCTGTGGTCATGCTCACGGCCAAAGGCTCTGAAGACGACATCGTGACCGGGTTCAAGGCCGGTGCAGACGACTACGTAAGCAAACCTTTCTCACTGAGAGAATTGATGGTCCGCGTTGAAGCGGTATTACGGAGGGCCGGGAAAAACCTGGGAGACGAACAAATATACTCACATGGCATTTTTTTCGATGCTAAGACACTCATGGCCTCACATAATGACCGCACCGTGGAGCTCACCAGGAGAGAGATGGACATCATCCTCTATCTTCATCGCCACAGGGAGCAGATAGTTTCCAAGAAGGAGCTCCTCGGCGAGGTATGGAATTATGCAGACACCGATATTGAGACCCGAACGGTGGATATCCACATCCTCAAACTCAGGAAGAAGATCACCTCCCTGCTTGGGGACACCCCTTTCATAGTCACCGTCCGGGGTGAAGGATATCGCTTGGAGTTTGAAGAGTGAAAAGGCTGAAAATACTCATACTTATTTTTTGTCTGGCCCTGTCAATTCCACTAGCCTATTTCGTCCTCCGCACTTACCGCAGCCTAGAGCAAGAGGAAGTGGCACAGCTGCGCTATTTTGCCGTAACCATTTTCGACCAAATGGAAGAAGAACTCGCTTCTCTGGTAATCAAGGAAGAGGGGCGGCCCATAGATCAGTATAGATACAATTACGTGGCTCCGGGTCAGGCCCCGGGTTCAGGGAGATTGAGTCGATCTCCACTATCTCAACCTCCCAAAGATCACTATATCCTGGGCTACCTGCAGAACAATCCGGATGGCTCCTTCAACTCACCTCTGGTGGAAGATGACGACAACATCCCCCCAGGATCGAATTCGGTGGTTGCCCAGCTGAATGAGGTGAACAAAACCTTCAACCTGAATCGATCCACGGTCCCCGAGGGTGTCGAGATCAAACCAGCCGAGATGGTTGCCAAAAGAGAAAGAGAAGAGGTCTCAACTTTTGCCGATAAATATCTGGATCTTTCCCGCTCCAAGAAACAAAGATCTTATCTTGGACAGGCCAGGAAAAGAGTCGAGGAAATTACCCCCAGCCAGGCTCTAACTGTTGCCCAGCTGGATGAGAATCAAAAGGAGAGCAAGGCCCGGCAAGAACCCGAAGAGCAAGTGGCAGCCGAGCAAGATCTTGCCCCTATGGCTGCCGACCGCATAGCAGGACAACCTGCTAAAGAGAAAGGACTACGCACGGAGCATTACAGACCTCGGGCTGCGGCCCCGAGCCCCTTGCGGTCTCCACCGTCTCTTGATACCGAGAAGCTTCAAGTTGAAGTGGATCCAATGCAAGCTGTGTTTATCAACGATAGCCAAGTTTTCATCTTTCGCCGCATTGTGGTCAACAATAAAATCTATCGTCAGGGATTCATATTAATTGTGCAGGAATTCCTGAACCACCTGGCCAATGAATACTTTTCCCTTCAGCCAATGGCACAGTTTACCAGCCTGCGCCTGTCAGTTGTGGACCGTGGGAGTGAAACCACAACTGTCCTGTCCGGTGCCGCTGTCCAATATCCGAACTTTTCTCTGGAGCGGACCTTTCCCCGCCCTTTTTCCTTTCTGCGCGCCACCCTTACCTGTGACCGAATCCCCAAGTCTGTGGGCCGCACAACCCTGAACATTATGATGTTTGTCCTTGCCTTTATCATCCTCATTGGACTGTTTGCCATATATCAGAGTGCACGGGCCGTGGTGGCCCTATCGGAACGGCGCTCGAGGTTCGTTTCATCGGTAACCCATGAGCTCAAAACCCCATTGACCAACATACGGATGTACATAGAAATGCTGGAGCAAGGGATCGCCCGCGACCACGAACGGGAGCAAGAATATTTTAGGATTTTAGGATCGGAGAGCTCCCGCTTATCCCGTCTGATAAATAACGTTTTGGAATATTCCAAACTGGAGAAAAAGCAGGTACATCTAGACCTGCAGAGAGGCACTCTCCAGGAGGTGATCCAGGAAGTCAAAGAGGTCATGCAGGAGAAGCTCGTTCAGGAGGGATTCGATCTGAAGGTGGAGAGAGAGGAAGTGCCACCCTTCAAATACGACCGGGAAGCTATGATTCAGGTTCTTATCAACCTGATTGATAACAGCATGAAATTCGGCAGGTCATCGCCTACCCGCCGAATTACCATCAAGATCTGGCCCGAGGGAGATA
Source organism: uncultured Syntrophobacterales bacterium (assembly GCA_965603145.1). GTDB lineage: Bacteria > Desulfobacterota > Syntrophobacteria > BM002 > BM002 > BM002. The sequence continues at coordinate 12,960 of CBFDBW010000017.1, read as the reverse complement.
CTGTGAAGATCTCCGTATCCGACACCGGGCCGGGGATCCCTGGCTCCGGATTGAAAAAAATATTCGAGGACTTCTACCGGGTGGACAGTGACCTGACCCGAACCACCGGGGGAACCGGTATAGGGTTGGCTCTGGTGAAAAAGCTTGTCACCGCAATGGGCGGCGCGGTCACGGCGAAAAACAACGACGGTCCCGGATGTACGATCACGATTACGATGCCAGCCACAGACGCATAGCGTATAGCGCAAATTGGTCAATTAGTCGAATCGTAAATGGTGAACCCTTCGACAGGCTCAGGGCAGGCGGTAAACCGTAAAAACTGTAGAACTCATTCAAAGCGCAAGTTCGCGGCTGAAAGCCGCTCCCACAGGAGCATCCCTATCTTCTTCTTTCTTCTGCCTTCTGTCGTCTGATCTCTGCCAGCTGCCCCCTGCCGGCTCGCCCTACTGGCTGCCCTCAGGAGCCACGATCTTGACCTTTATCTCCACTCTCTCATTGGGGTTATCACTGCTGTCTTTGGGTTGAGCCACTATTTCGTCCACCACATCCATCCCCTCGCTAACCTCGCCAAAAACAGTATATTGACCATCCAGAAAGGCTGCATCAGCAACGCAGATAAAAAATTGTGAGCCGGCACTGTCAGGATTAGCAGCTCTCGCCATTGAGAGGATACCCCTTTTGTGGGGAAGATTACTGAACTCTGCTTCCAGGGTGTACCCTGGTCCACCCGTGCCATGCTTTGACCTGTCCTCACTTTTTGAATTGGGATCACCCCCTTGGATAACGAATCCGGGCACAACCCTGTGAAAGGTGGTGCCATCATAGAAGCCACTGTTTGCCAGCTCTATGAAACTGTTCACATGCTTTGGAGCAACCTCAGGGAAAAACCTCAGGGTAATATCGCCGAATTTTGTCTCCAATACCGCCGTTGCCTGCTTCATACGTTCAATCTCCTGTTTGCTGAAGGTTCTGGATCGGCTCTTCTCGAGAAAGGCTTGTGAGTTATTTACTAATAAAAACAATAGTACCACTGAAAAAGCATAGCGCATGGCGCCTAGCGCATAGCGTTGAAAATAGCACATGATTTCTCCCCTGTGCGGACAAAAATGGTTTAAAGAAAAAAGGCTCCGATAACGGGAGCCTTTTTTTACAATGGAGCGGGAAACGGGAGTTGAACCCGCGACTTCAACCTTGGCAAGGTTGCACTCTACCCCTGAGTTATTCCCGCCCAAGTCTTGTCTAGCTTAGCAAAGATCGGTCAATTGTCAAGAGTAAACTTAGGTCGTTCAAACCGTTCAAGTCGTTGAAATCGTTCAAGTCGTTAATTAGTCAACTGGAAATTCGTAAACGGTAAATGGTCAACGGTAAGCGGTAAGCAGTGAGCCCTTCGACCCCTTCGACAAGCTCAGAGAAGGCAGTAAGCAGTGAATAATTCAGCCATTTTACTAATTCTCTAATAACCCTATCCTGTCCTTTGACCCCTGAATTCTTACTCTACGCCCTATGCTCCATGCCCATTGCGGGGCTGCTAGCTGCCAGCTGAACCGGAGTCGCTCTCTTCGAGGACGTGCCAGAAGTTGCGAAAATAATTGAACCCCGACCAGAGTGTTATGATGACAGCCAGCCACAAGAAAAACATGCCAACCGCGTGGAAATTGACACCGTAGTAGTCGTAGTGCAGCAGTAAACCGAGAATCGCCACTGTCTGGAAAACCATCTTCTGTTTACCAAGATAGTCAGCAGTGATCACCTTTCCTTCTGAGCCAGCTACGGAGCGCAGTCCCATGATTGCCAACTCCCTCCCTATGATCACCACCACCATCCACGCCGGTACCCGACCGAGAGGAATCAGCATGATCAGGGCCGCAGACACTATCAGCTTGTCGGCCAAGGGATCAAGGAACTGACCAAAAGTTGTGACCAACTGGTGACGCCGTGCAACAAAGCCGTCCAGGAGATCAGAAATAGAGGCCAGGGCAAAAACCAGAGCTGCCAAGAAGCTGGTAGTTTTGTGAGGAAAGAACAAGAAGACCACGAGCAGAGGGATACACCCGATCCTGAATAAGCTCAAGGTATTGGGAAGATTAAAGATGGCTTTTTTTCCTTTGTCAGTCATGTTTTCATCCGTATTCCGCTACTGTGGGCGCGCCTGACAAAACAGCCCAGTTATTGGAGTATAATATCTGGAGGCGGATAAGATGTCAGGGTTTTTGCTGCTGATTAAGGCTGAACTCGTCCCAGTAACGTAGAACCCGATCCACAAATGTTCTGGTCTCTTTATAGGGTGGAATCCTTCCGTATCTGCGCACGGCGTTCTCTCCGGCATTATACGCTGCCAGAGCCAGCGGCACATTGTTCTGAAAGTTGCTCAACTGCCTCTTCAGGTACCGCACCCCTGCGTTGATATTTTCATCTGGATCAAAAGAGTCCTTGACCGCCAGCTCCTTGGCAGTCTCAGGCATCAGCTGCATTAATCCCTGGGCTCCCTTTCCTGAAACCGCATTCCTATCAAAGTCAGACTCAGCCCTAATCACCGCTTTTACCAGGGTGTTGTCCACGCCGTGCTTGCGAGCGGCCCGGATTATGATCCTGTCATACCGATCGAAGTAGGCTCTGTAGTCTAATTTGGTCTCGCTAATGTAAAGACGAAATCGGTAGTGCGTTGGGACGTTGGAGAAGTGAATTACTCCATTTTCATCCACATACCGGTAGATATCTGCCAGAGCCGGCTTGGCAATTGCACCGAGCAACACCACCAGCAGAAGCCATGGTAACCCAGCCCTGCTAAACAGCCAATTCATGTAGTTAGCCATCGATCCTTCTGCTCGCTGCTATGATCGTTAGCTCTGGATCAGGTGGATTCCACCCGTTTCCAGTCGTCCAAAAATTGCTTTATACCAATGTCGGTGAGTGGGTGCTTTGCAAGCTGTCCGATCACCTTGAATGGGATGGTGGCCACATCGGCCCCCATCTGGGCCGCCTCAAGCACGTGTAAAGGATTCCTGATGCTGGCCACCAGGACCTCGGTCTCGAATATGTAGTTCTGGTAGATCTCGAGAATCTGACCTACCAGCTCCATCCCGGTCTGGGAGATATCATCCAACCGGCCAATGAAAGGGCTCACATACGTAGCGCCCGCCTTGGCTGCTAGTAGGGCCTGCAGAGGGGAAAAAACCAGAGTGACATTGGTTTTGATGGACTCTGCGGTCAATTGAAGTGCCGCTTTGAGCCCGTCGGTGATCATTGGAATTTTCACCACCACGTGTTCATGAATTCTAGCAAGTTCCCTGGCCTCCTTCACCATGCCATCTGCATCGATACTCACTACCTCAGCGCTCACCGGCCCCTGGACAACTTCACAAATCTCATGGATAAGTTTCTTGAAGTCTTCTCTATTCTGGCAGCCTTCCTTGGCCACCAGCGAGGGGTTGGTCGTTACTCCATCGATCATACCCAGTTCTTTGGCCTCCCTAATCTCATCAAGATTCGCAGTGTCAACGAAAAACTTCATTCACAACCTCCTCTTCCAGCATTACGGTTGCCCAGGTCCAAGTGAAGACCGGGAAAATACGGCAATATCCCTCTTATTGCACTGGACCAGCCCCCTGATTCCTGGCTTGCTGAAGAGTTACCGCGTACGAGGCCAATATGTTCCAATGCAAGTATTATTCCCCCTGTAGGATCGATGTGCGATGCCTGGTGTGGGATCCTTCACTCGCCAACTACCGTCTTCAATCCCACATCTCAGGTCCCGCATCGGAAATTTGAAATTGTTTCTAATTTTGGTTATTCAGATTTCGGACTTATTTAGATCAGTGCATCTATTTGCGAGTTTGAGTAATCTCTTGATCGACGTTGTCTGAGTGCCCCAAAAGGAATTGATCCCTACAGCTCTCACTGCAGAAATGGTAGGTCTTGCCGGCCACTCGAGCGTCCACTCCCTGGGCTGGGAGAATGTAGGCGCCGCACTGAGGGTCTTGGACCAACTCCGCCGTGCTCTTGTCCGCAGGCACCTCCTGCCTGTTCGAAACACTCACACCTTTTATCAAACCACCCAGTAGCTTGTAAACCACAATGACAAGAAAAACAAAGATTACAAGACGTATCATCAGCTAACAACTACCTCCACCCGCTGATGGCCGTCTTCCAGGTTATCGAGAAGTTCGGCAACGGTTTTTTCCAGGCAAGGATGGCGGAAGTCAGGTGCAATTTCGTTGAGGGGTTCCAAGACAAAGCGTCGCTCATGGAGCAGAGGATGGGGAGCCGACAGATCCGGCAAATCGATTATCAAGTCGTCAAAAAACAACAGGTCAAGGTCAATTGATCGCGGTCCCCATTTGAGAGTGCGAATTCTCCCAAAGGTGTTCTCGATTGCCAGCATCTGGCGTAAGAGCCAATGGGCGTCTCTCGCCGTTTCCAGCAAGACGACTCCGTTAATAAAGGCAGGTTGTTCCACCAGGCCCACCGGGGTAGTCTCATAGAATGACGAGGTTTGGAGCACACTGCACGTGGGCAGTGCCGCCAGAGCTTCAATGGCATTCCGACAATTTTCCAATCGATTTCCAAGATTTGAACCAAGGCCAATGTAAGCGTGGTGTGTTTTCATAGCCATCAGCATACAAGTGTCAAAATTTTAAAAGTTTTAAAAAATTTCAAGCTCCGCTTTCACTGATAGCTGAACGCTGACTGCTGAATGCTTCTTATTTTAGCCCAAGCACATGCTGCATATCGTAGAGACCGGGGGCTTGGTTCACCACCCATATTGCCGCTTTCACTCCACCGCGGGCGAAATTATCCCGGCTATGGGCTCTGTGCGTCAGTTCGAGGCGCTCACCCACTCCAGCAAAAAGTACGGTGTGTTCTCCGACAATATCACCACCGCGAATTGTCTGAATGCCGATTTCCTCGGGTCGCCGCTCGCCTATGAGTCCGTGCCGTTCGTATACGCCCACTTTCTCGAGGTCTCGTCCCAAAGCAGCCGCCAAATTCAGGGCGAGCTTCACCGCCGTTCCGCTCGGAGCATCCTTTTTGTGATGATGGTGGGCCTCTGTGATCTCGACATCAAACCCGTCACCCAGGACCCTGGCCATATCTTCCACCACCTTGAACATCAGATTTACGCCCATGCTCATGTTGGGCGCCTGAACACACGGTATTTCACCGGCCAACACCCCTATGGTCTCCATCTCCTCAGCCGTAAAGCCGGTGGTGCCGACAACCATGGGTTTCTTCGCCGCCGCCGCTGTACGAAGGTGTTCCACAGATGCCTCATGGTGAGTAAAGTCAACTATCACATCCCCCGCTTCAAGAACTGAATTCAGATCGGGGGCAATCTTCATCCCCATTGACCCCAGTCCGACCACTTCGCCAACGTCGGAGCCAACCGATGGATGGTCAGCCCGCTCAAAGACGGCAGCAAGCGAAATTCCCTCTGTGACCGCAATGGTGTGAATTATGCGACCACCCATTCTTCCCGCTGCTCCCGCGACTATTGCTCTTATCATTAGTTATTACCCCCCAACTCTTCGAAGAATGACGCGGAGAAATAATAATGCGGAGACACGGTGATGTCGAATTGGTCTCAGCCCTTTCACCGTGTCATCGCGTCTCCGCCTCTCCGGGTCGTCTCACCGCTGTGTGCTTAGCGCTGTGCGGATTAAAGTACTCCGTAGGCCTCGAGGCTTTTGCGTAGCTTGCCCAGATTGGCCTCCGACATGGGAACCAAAGGTAGGCGCACTTCCTCAGAAGAGATTTTGCCCATCATCGCCAAAGCTGCCTTTACCGGCGCCGGGTTGGTCTCGTAAAACATGGAATGACACAGTGGAAGAAGACGATAGTAGAGCTCACGGGCCTGGTCAAAATCGCCGGCCAAAAGCAGATTGCACAGGTCAGCCATGTCTCGCGGCACAATGTTGGCTACAACACAAATGACCCCTTTGCCGCCCACAGACATGAGCGGATAGGTGAGAAAGTCCTCACCGGAGAGAACGGTGAGCTTATCACCGCAGAGCCGAATGATCTCGGTGATCTGCTTCATGGAGCCGCTGGCCTCCTTGACCCCGACGATATTCTTCATCTCTGCAAGTCGAGCAAAGGTAGTTGGCTCGATGTTGCTGGCCGTTCGCCCGGGTATGTTGTAAATGATGATGGGAATATCGACCTCTTCGGCCACTTTCTTGTAGTGCTGGTATATCCCTTCTTGGGTGGGCTTGTTGTAGTACGGGCTTATCATCAACACCCCGTCCGCCCCAACCTTCTTGGCGTGAGCGGTCAGTCTTACGGCTTCTTCGGTGTTGTTGGAACCGGTCCCGGCTACGACTGGAACGCGGCCTTTCACCTGCTCCACCGTTATTTCCACCACGCGCTCGTGCTCATCGTGTGAAAGGGTGGCCGACTCGCCGGTGGTACCACAAGGCACGATACCATGGACTCCATTCTCGAGATGAAACTCGATCAGCTGACGCAACCCTTCCTCGTCCACTCCACCGCTCTTAAAAGGGGTTACAATGGCGGGCAATACTCCGGTAAACATGACAACCTCCTTCTCTTTTTTGTCCGTTGAGGCTTGTCCTCTATTGATAACTCCTGGACTGTCGACAAACGCTATTTGCTACTCTCTACTTGAATGTCCGGTCATGGAAAGTGGCCGCTGGATTGATGAATGAAAGAATACAAGCTAGAGATTGCGAAATCCGCGCTTGGAATTCAAGCTCCCTGCAGCCCGCCGAAGCCAGACGAGGACTGCCCTCACTGCTTCAGTTCGAGGTTCCGAATTTGAAATGGTAAATCGTAAGATCTATCTTGATTCGCCGACAACAGACGATGGAAAATTGACTCTATACTGCAAATTCCACAGCCTCTGCCCAGAGCCGGCCCTGGTAAATTACCGTGGCCTCTCCTTCCATGTATACCTCTTCTGGAAGTTCTCCGCCAGCATCGAAGTAAATGGTAAGAGTCTCCCCGCTTCTGGTATGAACATCAACAGGTGCTTCGACTATCCCCTCGACAGCTCCAACCACAGCCACGGCTGTAGCCCCCGTTCCACAGGCGAGGGTCTCGTCTTCCACCCCCCGTTCGTAGGTCCGGATGGCCATGGCCCTCTTCCCCAGCAAGGCAACGAAGTTAACATTGGTACCTGCGGGAGCGAAGTGGGAGTGATAGCGGACCTTCCGTCCCTGGCCCACCACGTCGTGTTTTTCCAGGTCCTCCGGATTGTCCAGAACAAAAATCGTATGGGGCACCCCGGTGTTAACGAAGTGGCCTGTTACCCTGCGACCGTCCAGTTCAAGCTCCTGATTCAGCCGCAAATCGTAGGGTGCTGTCATCTGCAGTTTCACTCGGCTGCCCGAGACTTCAGCACGGATGATTCCGGCAAGGGTTCTGAAGGAAAGACTGGGACCACAAATGCCGAACATGTTGGCAAGCCTTGCCACACAGCGCCCGCCGTTGCCACACATTTCCGCGCTGCTTCCGTCTGCGTTGAAAAAACGCCAGCTGAAGTCCACCTCCTGGTCATTCTCAATCAGAATGAGGCCATCCGCACCCACCGAGACCTTTCGCCTACAAAGGCTGCGGGCAAGCTCGGGAGCTAACTCCGCTGGTATTGTGTTGGTGCGGTTGTCAACGAGGATGAAGTCGTTGCCGCTGCCGCTCATTTTATAGAAGTCAATTGATGCACTCATAGGAACTTGTCAGTTGAGAGAGTCGGGTACTCGTTCGCCTCGCACCAAGTCTTCATATGTTTCCCTGGAGCGAATCACCTCGAATGTATCACCCCGGACCAGGATCTCCGGGGGCCTGGGCCTGGAGTTGTAGTTGGAGGACATGGCAAAACCATAGGCACCGGCACTCATTACGGCCAGCAATTCCCCCTGGTCTACTTGAGGCAGGCTGCGCTCGCGTGCGAAAAAATCTCCAGTTTCGCAGATAGGCCCTACCACATCTGCTTGTAGTTCTGGTCGTTTGTTGTCGATAACCGGCTGGACTTGGTGATAGGAATCGTACAGGCTGGGGCGAATCAAGTCATTCATGCCGGCATCGACTACGAGAAAGTTCTTGACCGGTCCTTCCTTGGTGTAGAGCACCCGGGTCACCAGAATCCCAGCGTTTCCCACGATAACGCGGCCTGGTTCAAAAATCAAGCCGCAATCAAGTCCATCCACCTCCTGCAGAAGCGCTCGGGCGTATTCTCTGGGATGAGGTGGGTCCTCCTCAGAGTAGGTGATGCCCAGACCGCCACCCAGATCAAGATACCTGACTTGTATGTCTTCCTTCCGAAGTGCTTCTATTAGCAGCTTCAGCCGCCTGAGAGTGTCCAAAAACGGAGACACTTCTGTAAGCTGCGAGCCAATATGGCACCCAACCCCGACTATGTCCAAATTGGACATCTCTTTGGCTTGAGCATACATAGATTCCGCGATTTCAAGATCGATGCCGAACTTGTTCTCTTTCAAACCGGTGGAGATATACGGATGTGTGTGAGCGTCTACATCCGGATTGACCCGAATAGCCATGGGGGCGCGACGATCCAAACGGGCGGCACATTCGTTCAACGCCAGCATTTCCTGGGGAGATTCGAGGTTAAACATCAGGATACCCGCCTCGAGTCCATAAATGATTTCCTCAGTGGTCTTGCCCACCCCTGAAAAAACAATCTTCTCTGGTGGTACCCCAGCCTTCAGGGCCCGGTAGAGTTCCCCGCCGGAGACGATGTCCATGCCGGACCCCAGTGATGCAAACAAACGGAGTATGGCGATGTTGGAGCAGGATTTGACAGAGAAGCAGGTAAGATGATCAACCTCGGAGAAAGCTTCGTCGAAAGCGTTGAAGTGTCGGGTGAGAGTGGCGTGGCTGTAACAATAAAAGGGGGTCCCCACCTCTCCGGCAATAGTCTCAATGAGAACGTCTTCGCAGTGGAGTGTGCCGTTGCGATATTCGAAATGGTGCATGTTCTATCCTCTATGTGATATCCACGCTATGCTCTATGCGCTATTCCAGCAATACCCCGGTCTCGTTGGAATCGGGACCGGCACGATCCCGCTGGTCGAACGGTACTACCTGGTAGTAAAACCGGCCCTTGCCCTCGATATAGGCATCTACCACCTGGAATCGGGACTCCCCTGTTTTGACCTTGAGGCTGGTTATCAGTTCAAAATCGCGAGTACAGCCAGGACAGTCACTTACTTCCGGCCGGGGCTTGCTGCGATAGACATTGAATCCTACGATATCTTTATCAGCCTCTCCTATCGTCCAGGTTAGCCGCACGCCACTAGCCTCAACCACCGCCCGCAAATCTTTCACCCGGGGTAGTTCTTTTTTAACAGGCGGTTTAGGCGGTGCCTTCTTCCCACAAGCCCCAAACAGGAACCCGAGGAAAAACAATAGAACTATTACCGCTGCATGCGGCCATGACCTCCTCATTATCATCTATTCAGCTCTTCCTCGGCACCGCTGATGGCTTGCTGGACTTGCTGCAGCGAAGTTCCCCCGACGGAATTGCGGCTGTCCACGGAATGTTTCAGGTCGAGCACCGTATAGATTTTTTCATCGATCACTTTGCTAAATCCCCTCAACTCGTCTAGAGTCAAACTCTCCAACTCCTTGCCCTCCTCCAGACAATATCGCACTATCTTACCCACTGTTTGGTGAGCCAGCCGGAACGGCACTCCCTTCAACACCAGGTATTCCGCCGCATCGGTGGCCAGTGTGTAGCCGGCAGCTGCCATCTCTTCCATGCGCTCTTTGTTTACACTTACGTGTTCCCAAAGTTTGGCCAAGATTCTCAGGCTCTGCCGTACGGTATCGACGGTGTCAAAGAGCGCTTCCTTGTCCTCCTGAAGATCTCGGTTGTATGCCAGGGGCAACCCTTTCATCATGGTCAGCAAACTCATCAAGTGGCCGTACACCCTGCCGCTCTTGCCTCGAACCAGCTCAGCTACGTCCGGGTTTTTTTTCTGCGGCATAATGGACGAACCCGTACAGAAAGTCTCCGAGAGTTCCACATAACCGAACTCGATTGAACTCCAGAGAATGAGTTCTTCGCACATGCGGCTCAAATGCATCATGATGAGGGCGGCAGCAGCAGTGAATTCAATAATGAAATCCCGATCACTGACGGCATCGATGCTGTTACGGCTGAGTGCCGGGAAATCGAGCAATTCAGCAGTGGTATTGCGGTCGATGGGAAGAGAAGTTCCGGCAAGTGCACCGCTGCCGAGTGGAGAGATGTTGATCCGCTCCACACAGGCGGCCAGCCGCTGCCGGTCACGTCTGAACATCTCATAATAGGCCATGATGTGATGGGAAAAGAGCACTGGCTGGGCGTGCTGCAAGTGGGTGAATCCGGCCATGATTACCCCTAAATTGGCCTTGGCCTGCGCCACCAGGTTGCTCTGCAAATCCTTCAGATCTTCCTCGGTACCCTTGACTTCGTCCCTGAGAAAGAGGCGCATATCCAGAGCGATTTGGTCATTACGACTGCGCCCGGCATGGAGCTTGCCTCCGACTTCACCGACCTTTTCCATAAGACCTTGCTCAATGGCCATGTGCACGTCTTCCTGGGTGTCGTCGAAAACGAAAGACCCATGTTCGATTTCACTCAGGATTTCGCTCAGCCCCTGAATCAGGGTATCTGCCTCCTCTGCGCTGAGCAGACCCTGCTGAGCCAGCATCCGGCAGTGGGCCATGCTACCCTCAATGTCATAGCGGTACAACCGCTGATCGAACCGGATGGACGCAGTGAAGCGTTCAACCAACTGGTTGGTTTCTTCCCGAAACCGACCATGCCATAGCTTGCCAGCCATGTTTACTCCACTCTTCAAGCTAACCGTTATCCGTTATTCGTTAACCGATAACGTAGAGGTGCTTGCTACCTACTCTTCTTTGCCCAGTGACGTCTGGAGACGCAGCCGCAGCCCCAAAAGCTTTATGAAACCGTCCGCATCGCTCTGGTCAAAAACCCTGTCTTCCTCGAATGTGGCATATTCGGGCTGGTAGAGAGAACGGGTGGATTTCCTGCCCACCACCTGACAGGAACCCTTGTATAATTTCAGCCTCGCCCTACCCCACACATTTTCCTGGGCCGCATCCATGGTTTCCTGGAGCAACTTCATCTCCGGTGAAAACCAGAAGCCATTGTAGATCAGACTTGCATATTTAGGAATGAGACCGTCGCGCAGGTGCAGGACCTCTCGATCCATGGTGATGGACTCCACCGCCTGGTGCGCCATCCTCAGGATGGTCCCTCCCGGAGTTTCATAAACCCCCCTGGACTTGATTCCCACGAAACGATTTTCAACAAGATCCACCCTGCCAATTCCGTTGGCTCCTCCCAACTCGTTGAGCCGGGCAAGTAATTGGGCGCATCCAAGACGATCACCATCCACTGCCACAGGATTGCCCTGTTCAAAGTCGATCTCAACGTAAGCGGGCTTATCCGGGGCATGTTCCGGAGCTACCGTCGTCCTGAACATTTCCGGGTCCGGCTCCCTCCAGGGGTCTTCGAGCACCCCACCTTCATATGACAGATGGAGGAGATTACCGTCCATGCTGTAAGGTTTTTTCGGCGTCACCGGCACCGGGATCCCGTGGGTCCCAGCGAATTGCAGCAAGTCCTGGCGGGACTTTAGCTGCCATTGCCGCCAGGGTGCGATAATCTTGAGATCCGGACTCAGCGCGGTGTAGCTGAGCTCGAACCTAACCTGGTCGTTGCCCTTGCCAGTAGCTCCATGACTCACCGCGTCAGCGCTTTCGGCGGCAGCCACGGCTACCTGTCTTTTGGCGATGAGAGGACGAGCGAGAGAGGTACCCAGAAGGTAGTGTCCCTCATAGACGGCATTGGCCCTGAAGGCTGGAAAGACATAATCCCGAATGAATTCCTCTCGCAGGTCCTCGATAATGACCTTACTTGCTCCCGTATCCAGGGCCTTTTGCCTGACGGTTTCCAGATCATCCCCCTGCCCCAAATCGGCGGCAAAGGCAATCACCTCGCACTTGTACTCTTCCAGGAGCCATTTGAGAATGATGGAGGTGTCCAGGCCACCCGAGTAGGCTAGCACCACTTTTTTTACTTGCTCAGCCAATCCAATTCCTCCCCGAACATCGTTATTCGTTATTGGTTATTAGGCTCACTTCGAACCATTACAATAGTCGATTAACAATTAACAAATAACGGATAACCAATAACGTTGTGCGCTTTGCCTGTCCACGTGTCGCCAGGTCTTCCAGCCTCGCCGTCGCTACTCAGATCCTCCCAACAGCCAGTCCAAAAGGGCACGTTGGAGGTGCAAGCGGTTTTCGGCCTGGTCAAATATCGCCGAGTTTGGGCCATCCATCACTTCATCAGTGATTTCCTCGCCCCGGTGTGCCGGCAGACAGTGCATGACAACTACGTCCGACTTCGCCTCCCGCACCAGATCTGCATTAATTTGGTAATTCTGAAAGGCCGCCAACCGCTTCTGGCGTTCCTCCTCCTGCCCCATACTGGTCCAGACGTCGGTATTGATTACGTCTGCATTTTTTACCGCCTGCACGGGATCGTGACCAAAATGAATCCGGTCCCCGGCCAATTCCTGCCCCCGTTGCAAGATCTCATTTTTCGGCTCATATTCAGCAGGACAGGCCAGAGATAGTTGGAAGTCCAAGCGCGCAGCTGCATTAATCCACGAATGGGCCACGTTGTTGCCGTCACCCACCCAGGCCACTTGCAGTGCCCGAAGGTCGCCTTTCTTCTCTTTAATGGTCAGTATATCGCCCAAGACCTGACAGGGATGATAGAGGTCGGTAAGGCCGTTAATAATGGGAATCTCAGCATGTCTGGCCAGTTCCTGCAAATTGTCGTCATCATAGGTGCGCACAACAAGACCATCAATGTAGCGGGAGAGAACCAGAGCGGTATCCTGCAGGGACTCATCCCGAGAGAGCTGGGTTTCCTTCGAACTCATAAAAACTACCTGGCCGCCC
>CBFDBW010000016.1:0-16214 GCA_965603145.1 uncultured Syntrophobacterales bacterium | reverse complement strand
AGGCCGCACAGTGGGCGCCGGTGTCATCAGTGATATTATCGAGTAGATTTAGGATTTACACATAGTCGGGAAAGAACATGCGTATTATCGTAACGTTGGCCTGTTCAGAGTGTAAACGGAGAAATTACACGACAACCAAGAACAAGAGGACCACCCCAGAGAAGTTGGGGTTCCGTAAATATTGCCGATTCTGCGGACATCATACTCTGCACCGCGAGACCAGATAGGGTGCATTACAACTATTTAATCAGACCGCTATTCCTGCAGGCCAGTAGCTCGAACGGCTAGAGCGCCGGACTCCAAATCCGGATGTTGGGGGTTCGACTCCCTCCTGGCCTGCCATTTATTTTTGAGATTATGGCAAAGTCCAAAAAGAAAAAGAAGAAGAAGAAATCTGCTGCTCCTGCACAAGCTGCTACCGACCAGCCTCAGGCCGTGGCAGTGGCAGAGAGTAAGGTACCCAAAAAGCGTAAGGCTGTTGCCAAACCAAGCGTGAAAGAGAGGACTTCTGGCACAATAGACACGATCGGCCAGTTTCTCCGCGAGGTTCGGATTGAATTGTCCAAAGTAACATGGCCTACGCGTAAGGATACCATTGCCTCCACTTCGGTGGTGCTGGTTATCGTGATCTTGATAGCAGTATTTTTGGGCATTGTGGATCTCGGTTTGTCCAGGCTTATGCGGATATTGCTCAGCTAATGCAGAGCGGTCGGTGTCTTTTTCCAGAACTTGTTCAGTTGAGGATTGCTGGCGGATAAGGATTTGGGCTCATCTGGCCAAATAATGATCGGAGATTAATTTGTAATGCAGTGGTTCATAGTTCATACCTACTCCGGATACGAGCAAAAGGTTAAAATTGCTTTGGAGGAGCGCATCAAGTTACTGGGAAAAGAGGATTTTTTTGAAAAGATCCTTGTGCCCACTGAAAAAGTGGTGGAGCTCGTCAAAGGGGAAAGGAAGACCACTGCTCGCAAATTCTATCCGGGTTATATTCTCGTGCGCATGGAACTGAACGATGAAACCTGGCACATAGTAAAAAACACCCCGAAAGTAACTGGATTTATCGGGGGCAAAGATAAACCGACCCCGCTCAGTGATGAAGAGGCACAAAACATCGTCGAGCAAATGACCGCGGGCGCACTCAAGCCCAAACCCAAGTACCTTTTTGATCGCGGTGATGAGGTGATGGTCGTTGACGGTCCTTTTTCCAACTTCAACGGTGTGGTGGATGAAGTAAGTCCCGAGAAGGGCAAAGTACGGGTTTTGGTTAGCATATTTGGGCGTTCTACTCCGGTGGAGCTCGATTTTGTCCAAGTGAGCAAAATCTAGCGGTGCGAGGTCAGGAGAACTACCGATTGGCCCGCTGACTGGCGAAGGACGCTCCAATTGGCTATAGGAGGAGAAGCGACATATGGCAAAAAAGGTAATTGCGAATATAAAATTGCAGGTTCCCGCTGGCCAAGCCAATCCCTCTCCCCCTATCGGTCCCGCTTTGGGCCAGCACGGGGTGAACATCATGGAATTCTGTAAGTCTTTCAACGCCAAGACCCAGGGACAAGAAGGCATGATAATCCCAGTGGTCCTTACTGTCTTCGCTGACCGTTCCTTCACCTATGTGACCAAAACGCCCCCTGCTTCGGTACTGCTCAAAAAGGCAGCCAAGATTGCCAAAGGATCCAGCGAACCCAACCGCGACAAGGTGGGGCAGGTCAACCGCAAACAAGTTGAGGAGATTGCCCGTCTAAAAATGCCAGATCTGAATGCGGCTAGCCTGGAGGCAGCGATGAAAATCATTGAGGGAACCGCCAGGAGTATGGGCATTACAATAGAATAGCTCTGGAGAACCAATATGGCTAAAAGAGGAAAGAAGCATAGGCAAGCCAGAGAGAGTGTCGATTTTTCCCAGAGATACGAGTTCGCTGATGGGGTGAAGATTGTCCTGGAGTGTGCCTATGCCCGCTTTGACGAAAGCGTTGATTTGGCTGTCCGTCTCGGGGTGGACCCACGCCGCGCGGATCAAATGGTGCGCGGCACTGTGGTGCTCCCCAATGGTACCGGGAAATCAGTACGAGTCCTGGCCTTCGCCAAGGGCGAGAAGGAAAAGGAGGCACTCGAGGCGGGTGCAGATTATGCTGGCGCCGATGATCTCATTACCAAGATTAAAGGTGGATGGCTTGAATTCGACAAGACTGTGGCAACCCCTGACATGATGGGGGCTGTGGGCAAAATCGGCAAGATTTTGGGGCCTCGTGGTCTTATGCCCAATGCTAAATTGGGCACGGTCACCTTTGACCTTGGCAAGGCCATCAAAGAAATTAAGGCGGGCAAGATAGATTTTCGCGTGGAGAAATCAGGCATCGTCCACGCCGCGGTTGGCAGGGTTTCCTTTGGGGCAGACAGGATTCTAGAAAACATTGCCACATTCATGGATAGCATAGTGCGCATGAAGCCTGCAGCCAGTAAGGGTGCGTACATAAACTCCATTGGCATTTCCACCACCATGGGACCGGGAATAAAGATTGATCCGGCCAATGTTAAGGTATTGCTCACATAGGTCAGCGATCAGCAGTCTGTAAGCATTTTACAGTACAGCTCGATGCGTGAAGATAATTGCAGCACATCTTAGATTCGGATTTCGAATTTTCTAAGTATAGGTAGGGTGGGCATTGCCCACCTAAAATAGCTAATAAATAGAGCATCCAAGACCAGCTGGCCGGATGTTCGCAACAATAAGAAACTGACTGCCGAGGCGAAGCGTTGATTCGTCGAAGACAGTAGGTGCCTAGCCTGCTCAAGATGCATGATGTTACCAGACACGTTGGTAAGGTAGCTCTCGCTTCTGGGTTTGGCGAGGGGATAATTGACTCTGGGTCAGCCTACCGAGACTGAAACAGGCAATCCGCCCCTGAAAATCTGGCACCTCCCATGACTTTGTTAGAGCACGACTCAAAATCGCGCTGGCAGATGAAAGGAGGGGAGAAGAGAATTGAACCGGCAAGAGAAAGAAGCAATGGTGGACGAGCTCCATGAGAAGTTGGAGCGGTCCAAAGCAACGATTCTAACCGATTATCGTGGTCTCAAGGTAACGGAGATCACTGAACTGCGTCACAAGCTCAAGGAAGCGGGCATAGAATACCGGGTGGTTAAGAACAGCCTGACTCGACTGGCACTTCGGGGGACTGCGGCCTCAGTGCTCGAAGAACACCTCATCGGGCCCAATGCCCTCGCCCTTTGCTACGATGACGAGATGACGCCGGCGAAGGTGTTGTTGGAATATGCCAAGGGCAATGACAAGCTGGAGGTCAAGGCGGGAGTACTTGCTGGAAGGCTGATGCTTCAGGAGGACATGAAAAAGATTGTCACCTTGCCCTCCAAAGAAGTGCTGCAGGCTCAACTTCTTGGGATTATGGCATCGCTACCCTCGAAGTTGCTGGCTGTCATGAATGCTGTGCCTCGCGATTTTGTCGGGGTGCTCGCAGCCGCACCGAGGGATCTTCTGGGAGTGCTCAAGGCCATCGAGCAGAAGGGTACACCAGCATCATGATTTGAAAAAACCGTGATTGTGCGAACAGATATAGAGAACGATAAAGGAGTAAAAACATGGCGAAGGCGAAACTCAATAAAGACGATGTCAAAGAATACATCAAGAACATGCCGGTGTTTGAGCTGGCCGAGTTAGTAAAAGAGCTGGAAGAAGAACTGGGAGTCTCCGCAGCGGCACCTATGGCTGCAATGCCCATGGCTATGCCGGCAGGAGTTGCGGCGGCTGGTGCTGAGGCTGCTGCTGAGGAAGAAAAGACAGAGTTTGATGTGGTAATCACTGAAGTGGGTGACAAGAAAATCCAGGTGATAAAAGTTGTACGCGCCGTCACCGGCCTGGGTCTGAAGGAGGCCAAGGCTTTGGTGGATGAGCTGCCAGGAACAGTGAAAGAGGGTGTGTCCAAAGATGAAGCCGACGATGTGGTCAAGCAGTTGGAAGAAGCTGGCGCCACCGTCGAAGTGCAGTAGCCTGCACCTGGTTGGATAAAAGGGTGGACCTTGCTGGTGAGAGCGAATCGCTTTTGAGTTCACCACAAAACTTACGAGCCGTCCAAGGATGACCGAGGGATATCGCGGATGGCCGGATACCTGAACTTGGTGGCTTCCGTCCCTGTTCTCTTTGACGAAGGGCCGGAACCCCCCTCCGTCATCGCTTTTGGGTCAGCTCTCGTGGCCCAAAGTCGGGTGATGGAGCCAGCGCCAAAGGTGGGAAAATATGACAACCTCATTGGCCAATGACTATCGAGTGCGGAAGAGTTTCGGCAAGATCAAACACATAGTCGAGATCCCAAACCTTATAGAGATGCAGAGACAGTCCTATGAACGGTTTCTGCAAAAGGAAGCTGATCCTGATGAACGCGTCGACAAAGGTCTGCAGCGCGTTTTTAAAGGGGTTTTCCCCATTCGCGACTTTAGTGGGACTGCGTCTCTCGAGTTTGTCCGCTACAGTATTGGCAGAGTCAAATATGAAGTAGAAGAGTGTTTGCAGCGGGGGATGACGTACGAGGCGCCAATCAAGATCACGGTGCGGCTCGTGGTCTACGATGTGGACAAAGATAGTGGCGCCAAGC
Organism: uncultured Syntrophobacterales bacterium; assembly: GCA_965603145.1. GTDB lineage: Bacteria > Desulfobacterota > Syntrophobacteria > BM002 > BM002 > BM002. The sequence goes on along the minus strand of CBFDBW010000016.1, from coordinate 11,604 downwards.
ACATTCGGGATATTAAAGAGCAGGAGGTTTATTTTGGCACCATACCTTTGATGACCGACAACGGTACCTTTGTTATCAACGGCACTGAACGGGTGGTGGTTAGCCAGTTGCACCGTTCTCCAGGTATTTTCTTCGACCACGACAAGGGCAAGACCCATTCAAGCGGAAAGCTTCTTTACTCTGCCAGGATCATTCCCTTACGCGGCTCTTGGATTGATCTGGAATTTGACCCCAAAGACATCCTCTTCGTGCGCATTGATCGACGACGCAAGTTTCCGGTCACCATCCTGCTCAAGGCTTTGGGCTACAGTACTGTTGAGCTGCTCGATTATTTCTACCGGTCCGAACGCGTTTATCTCAGAAAGGATAGAGTGGCCAAGCTGCTGGAAGACGATTTTCTGGCAGGTACGCGTTCACCTGTAGATATCACTCACCCGAAAAGTGACAAAGTTCTGGCTAAAAAAGGGAGAAAGCTGGGAGTCAAGCTCATCCAGCAGCTCAAAGAGTCGAAGATTACCGAAATTCCATTTCCAGATGAGAACCTGGTGGGTCGAGTGGTCGGGCGTGATGTGGTGGATGAGGACACCGGGGAGGTACTCATCCAATGCAATGAAGAGCTCACCGAGGAACATCTGGTTACCCTGCGGGCCCAGGGCATAGAGTATTTGGACTTGCTTTATATGGATGGCGTCGATGTGAGTCCGTCTTTTCGCAATACTCTGGCGATTGACAAGGTTGAGGATTCAGAAGCTGCGATTCTGGAAATCTATAGGAAACTACGGCCCAGCAATCCCCCCACCCCTGAGGTGGCAGCCGAGTTTTTCAAAAATCTCTTCTTTAGCCCTGATCACTATGACCTTTCCGAGGTGGGGCGGCTGAAGCTGAATCAACAGCTGGAAACCGACTTGCCGCTCAGTCACCGCACCCTCACTGAGGATGGCATTTTCAGGGCTGTAAAACGCCTCATCAAAATAAAAGACACCCAGGGGGCGGTGGACGACATAGATAACCTGGGCAATCGGCGAGTGCGTGCGGTTGGGGAACTTCTGGAAAACCAGTATCGGATAGGGCTGGTCAGGATGGAGCGGGCCATCAAGGAACGCATGAGTCTTCAAGAGATTGAGACACTGATGCCGCATGATCTCATCAATGCCAAGCCGGTATCAGCAGTGGTCAAAGAGTTTTTCGGCACCAGTCAACTGAGCCAGTTTATGGACCAGACCAATCCTCTGAGCGAGATCACCCACAAGCGGAGACTAAGCGCCCTCGGCCCCGGAGGCCTTACGCGAGAGCGGGCCGGCTTCGAGGTGCGTGACGTCCATCCCACTCACTACGGGCGCATATGTCCCATTGAAACCCCGGAAGGTCCCAATATCGGTCTGATCGTCTCGTTGAGCACGTACGCTCGGGTGAACGAGTTCGGCTTCATCGAAACTCCCTATCGCGAGGTGGCAGACGGCAAAGTGTCTAACAAGGTTGCCTATCTGAGCGCCATGGATGAGAAGAAACACGCCTTTGCCCAGGCCAATGCTCCTCTGGACAGCAAGAGCAAATTCGTCCGGGACCAAGTTTCCTGCCGGCTGGAGGGCGAGTTTATGATGGTCCGTGCCGACGAGGTAGAATTCATGGACGTGAGTCCGAACCAGCTGGTGAGCGTGGCGGCTTCCCTCATCCCCTTCCTGGAGAACGACGATGCCAACCGGGCGCTGATGGGCTCAAACATGCAACGTCAAGCGGTACCTCTCTTGAAGGCCAAAGCCCCGATAGTGGGTACCGGTATCGAGAGGGTTGTGGCCCAGGATTCAGGGGTTGCGGTTATGGCCCGGCGCGATGGGATAGTGGAAGATGTAGATGCCTCTCGTGTTGTGGTCCGGGCCTCCGAGGGTGACGGCGAAGACGAGTCGCTCGCCTCCGCAGTGGATATCTATAAAATCACCAAGTTCCAGCGCTCCAACCAGAACACCTGTTTCAACCAAAAGTCTATAGTTCGTCCTGGGCAAAGGGTGAAAAAGGGGCAGATCATTGCCGATGGTCCCTCCACTGAAATGGGAGAACTCGCCTTAGGCCGGAACGTTACTGTGGCCTTTATGAGTTGGGGTGGATACAACTTCGAGGATTCCATCCTGGTGAGTGAGCGAGTGGTCAAAGAGGACATCTTCACCTCCATCCACATCGAAGAGTTCGAGTTGGTTGCCCGGGATACCAAGCTGGGCAAAGAGGAGATCACCCGCGACATTCCCAACATCGGTGAGGAGGCGTTAGGAAACCTCGACGAGAGCGGAATTATCCGGGTCGGCGCCACGATCCAAACCGGTGACATTCTGGTGGGCAAGGTAACGCCAAAAGGTGAGACCCAGCTCACCCCAGAGGAGAAATTGCTCCGGGCTATATTTGGCGAAAAGGCGGGGGATGTGAAAGACACCTCTCTCCGGGTGCCTCCGGGCGTGGAGGGCATTGTTATTGATGCCAAGGTCTTTTCCCGTAAGGGTGTAGACAAGGATGAACGGACCAAATCCATTGAAGACGAGGAAATAGCGCGGTTGCTGAAGGATCAGCGTGACGAGATAAAGATAATCAAGAAAGGCGCACTGAGGAAACTCGAACGGTTGCTGTCAAAGAAGAAGTCCGCCAAACTCGTCAAGGATGGCAAGAAGACCTTGATTAAAAAGGGCGGCACTTTTGATGCTGACATCCTCGCCCAATTGGCCCCCGGCCAGTGGATGGATATCGAGGTGCAGGGCAAGGTTGAGGTGACCGGACAGATTCGAGAAATCTGGGAGAACTACCACGAACAGATCGAACTGGTGCAAATGGTCTTCGAAGACAAGATAGCCAGACTTAAGAAGGGCGACGAGTTGCCCCCAGGTGTGATCAAAATGGTCAAGATCTACCTGGCGGTTAAGCGCAAGCTGTCGGTGGGGGACAAGATGGCCGGTCGGCACGGGAACAAGGGGGTGGTAAGCCGGGTTCTGCCTGAAGAGGATATGCCGTACTTTGCCGATGGCTCCCCGTTGGATATTGTCCTCAATCCCCTGGGCGTACCTTCGCGCATGAATGTGGGGCAGGTATTGGAGACCCACCTGGGCTGGGCGGCCAAAGGGCTCGGTGAGCAACTGGCTCAGTTACTGAAGGAATACAAGAGTCGGGAGACCATAAACGCCAAGCTCCGGCGACTTTACTCCAAGGAGGAGTTTGACGGATACTTTGCCAAGGCGGATGAAACCGAACTCAAGAGCCTGATTCCCCACTACCGAGAGGGCTTCCATTTGGCCAGTCCAGTATTTGATGGCGCCGAGGAGGAAGAGATTCGAGAGTTTCTGAAAGAAGGAGGCCTTCCAGAGCTGGGACAGGCCACTCTGTATGACGGCTGCAATGGTGAGCCATTCCACGGCAAAGTCACTGTGGGCGTTATGTACGTGATGAAGTTGCACCACTTGGTGGACGACAAGCTGCACGCACGCTCCATTGGTCCTTATTCACTGGTAACCCAGCAGCCATTGGGCGGCAAAGCGCAGTTTGGTGGGCAACGTTTGGGTGAGATGGAAGTCTGGGCAATGGAGGCGTATGGTGCCGCCTATGCCTTGCAGGAGTTCTTGACGGTGAAATCAGATGATGTGGCCGGCAGGACTCGTATGTACGAAAAAATAGTCAAGGGCGAGAATACGCTCGAAGCTGGGTTGCCGGAATCTTTCAACGTACTGGTGAAGGAGCTCCAGGCCCTGGGTTTGGATGTCCGCTTGTTGGAAGACGCCGACTCGTAGCTCTATAGCGTAGCAATTTGCGTTTTCAAATTTTAGACATTTTAGACACTTTAGCTCACTTTAGGCACTTGTCTGGAAACATGACAGACAATTGACCCTAATTATAACGAGGAGGGTGCACCTGGTTGGCCCTGCTCAAGGAGGTTGCAGTGAAAGAACTGTACAACCTTTTCGTTCGGCCCAAAGATCCTTTGAGTTTCAACGCGGTTCGTATCTCCCTGGCCTCGCCGGAGAAAATCCGGGAATGGTCCTATGGAGAGATCAAGAAGCCGGAGACCATCAATTACCGGACTTTCAAGCCTGAGCGTGATGGCCTGTTCTGTGCCAAGATATTTGGGCCCACCAAAGACTACGAGTGCAACTGTGGTAAATACAAACGCATGAAACATAGGGGGGTCGTCTGTGAAAAATGTGGCGTCGAAGTGATTCAGTCCAAGGTGCGACGGGAACGCATGGGCCACATTGCACTGGCAGCCCCCGTTGCTCACATATGGTTCCTGAAAAGTTTACCCAGTAAGGTGGGTAATCTTCTGGATCTCACCCTCAAAGAGTTGGAGAAGGTTCTCTATTTCGATAGCTATATTGTGCTTGATGCTGGGGATACCCCCCTGAGTGATCACGAACTGCTGAGCGAAGAGCGGTATCGTCAGTTACGCGAGCAGTACGGCAACAGCTTCAAGGTAGGCATTGGGGCGGAAGCCGTGAATGAACTTCTGGGCAAATTGGACTTGAATGCACTTGCCGAAGAAATGCGCCAGGAGATGACCAAGACCAAATCAGTGGCCAAAGGGAAGAAGTTGGCCAAGCGACTCAAGGTGATCAATGCGTTTCGGGAGTCGGGAAACCAGCCTGGGTGGATGATTTTGGAAGTGATCCCGGTACTGCCTCCTGATTTACGTCCCCTCGTTCCCCTCGACGGTGGGCGTTTCGCCACCAGTGACCTCAACGACCTCTACCGCAGGGTTATTAATCGCAATAACCGCTTGCGACGTTTGCAGGAGTTAAATGCGCCGGAGATCATTATCCGGAATGAGAAGCGGATGCTGCAGGAGGCCGTGGACGTTTTGTTCGACAACGGCAGAAGGGGCAAGACGATCACCGGTCCCAACAAGAGAGCTCTCAAGTCCCTGTCTGACATGCTGAAAGGCAAACAGGGCCGCTTTCGCCAAAACCTCTTGGGCAAGCGGGTGGACTACTCTGGGCGTTCAGTTATTGTCATCGGTCCCAATTTGCGACTGCACCAGTGTGGGATTCCCAAGAAGATGGCCCTTGAGCTGTTCAAGCCGTTCATTTACAACAAACTGGAAGAGCGCGGCTATGTGACCACCATCAAGAGTGCCAAGAAAATGGTGGAAAAGGAGACTCCCGAGGTATGGGACTGCTTGGATGAGGTGGTCAAAGAGTATCCGGTGCTTCTGAACCGCGCCCCGACGTTGCACCGGTTAGGCCTTCAGGCATTCGAACCCATTCTCATCGAAGGCAAGGCTATTCAGATCCATCCACTGGTTTGTGCTGCCTTCAATGCTGACTTCGACGGCGACCAGATGGCGGTGCACATACCACTTTCCATCGAAGCGCAGATCGAGGCGCGGGTGCTGATGATGAGCACCAATAACATTTTGAGTCCGGCTCATGGAGAGCCCATCATCGTGCCGAGTCAGGATATCGTGCTCGGCATCTATTACATGACCAGGGGGAGACCCTTTGCCAAGGGTGAGAACAAGGTTTTTGCCAATGCAGAAGAAGTGCGCTGCGCGTATGATGCTCGAGAACTGGATCTCCATGCCCAAATTTCGGTGCGCATGAACGGCACGCGGGTAGAAACCACCACTGGCCGGGTATTGCTATCAGAGGTGGTACCATCTGAGGTTCCTTTCGAACTCATAAACAAGGTTATGAACAAGCGAGCTTTAGCCGAGCTTTTCGACCATAGTTATCGCAAGGCCGGGGTAAAAAACACAGTGATACTGGCCGACCGTATCAAAGATATCGGCTACAAGTTTGCTACCCGCTCCGGTCTTTCCATAGCGGTTTCCGATATGATCATCCCAAGACGCAAACAGGACATCCTTCAGGAGTCTTCAGAGAACATCAAAGAGATCGAAAGACAGTACAAGGAAGGTCTCATAACCGACGGTGAGAAGTACAACAAGGTTGTGGACATCTGGGCCAAGGCTACCGAGGATATTGCTAGTGAGATGATGTTGGAAATTGCTACGGAAAAAATCGCCGATCCTGATGGCAAGAAGGTGGAGATACCCTCGTTCAATCCCATCTTTATGATGGCCGACTCAGGCTCTCGAGGAAGTAAGGATCAGATGCGCCAGCTTTCGGGGATGCGTGGTCTTATGGCCAAACCGTCGGGTGAGATTATCGAAACCCCCATTACCGCTAACTTCCGCGAGGGTCTTACTGTGTTGCAGTACTTCGTCTCCACCCACGGAGCGCGAAAAGGGTTGGCAGACACAGCTTTGAAGACCGCCAACTCTGGATACCTGACGCGGCGGTTGGTTGATGTAGCCCAGGACTCCATTGTTTACGAGAAAGACTGCGGCACCATTGACGGCATTTGGGTGGAGGCGCTCACTGAGGCTGGAGAGATTATCCAGCGTCTGGGCGAACGTATTCTGGGCCGTGTAACCCTTGAAGACATAAAGGATCCTTTTACTGATGCAGTGTTGGCCAAGGGTAACGATGAAATCGACGAGCAGGCGGTAACTCGGATCGAGGAGGCCGGTTTGGAGGGGATTTATATCCGTTCTGTCCTCACTTGTCGGAGCAAGCGTGGCGCCTGCATGAAGTGCTATGGGCGCGATCTGGCCCATGGCCGCATGGTGGAAATCGGTGAAGCGATTGGCATCATCGCCGCCCAGTCCATTGGCGAACCTGGAACCCAGCTGACAATGCGTACCTTTCATATTGGGGGTACGGCCAGCAAACGTATTGAGCAGACCTCAATCAGTAGCCGCAATCCTGGCACTGTGAAATATGTCAATCTGAACACGGTCCTGGATGTGGAAGGGGATCTGGTGGTGATGAACCGCAATGGAGAAATCACCATTGTCGGCGAAGGGGGACGCGAGCGCGAACGCTACCAGATCATTTACGGTGCTAAACTGAAGGTCACAGATGGCCAGGAGGTTGAGGGCGACACCTTGCTGGCGGAGTGGGACCCCTTTACTACTCCCATCCTCACCGAGGTGAGCGGCAAAGTGAAGTTCGGCGACATAGTCGAAGGCCTCACCATGCAGGAGAAGGTTGACCCGGTTACCGGGAAGGCCAGTAAAGTTATCGTGGAGTATAGGGATACCGATGTAAGGCCGCGGATCTCCATGAAAGATGAGTCAAGTAAGACGGCCAAAGTAGGCAAAAGTGCAGCCCGTTACTTTATGCCTGTGGGCGCCATCATCATGGTAGCCGAGGGTGATCCGGTTTCCGCCGGCGATGTCCTCGCCAAGATCCCGCGTGAGACCACGAAGACCAAAGACATCACCGGTGGTCTGCCACGAGTGGCTGAACTCTTTGAAGTCCGCAAACCCAAGGAGCAGGCAGTGATCAGCGAGATCAGCGGCGTTGTCTCCTTTGGCAAGGATACCAAGGGTAAGCGCAAAGTGGTTATCACTCCTGAAGTTGGAGATACCAAGGAGTACTTGATCGCCAAAGGCAAGCACATCAGTGTCCATGAGGGCGACCTGGTACGGGCCGGTGAGTCCCTTATGGATGGCGCTGCAAACCCCCACGACATCCTCAATATTCTTGGTGAAAAGGAGTTGGCCAAATATCTGGTGAACGAAGTCCAGCAAGTTTACAGGCTGCAGGGGGTCAAGATTAACGACAAACACATAGAGGTAATTGTGCGCCAGATGCTTAAACGGGTCAGGATTAGCGACCCAGGTGATTCAGACCTTCTCATGGGCGAACAGGTGGAGAAGCACCGTTTTGAGGAAACCAACCAGAAGCTGTTCGATGAAGGTAAAAAGCCGGCAGTGGGCGAACCACTATTGCTGGGAATCACCAAGGCATCTCTGAGCACTGATAGCTTTATCTCCGCAGCCTCTTTCCAAGAGACCACCAAGGTACTCACCGACGCGGCGGTGGCAGGCAGGGTGGATTATCTGCGAGGTCTGAAAGAGAACGTGATCATGGGGAGGCTGATCCCTGCAGGAACCGGCCTGAAGCAGTACCGTGATCTGGTTTCCGGTGAAAAAGAGGAAGCGACAGGATCTTAATAAGGAGTGAGCGGTCAGCAATCAGCAATCAAAGCTGAAAGCTGAAGGCTTTTACGATAAAAATATCTTGACAAATTGACAAGAGACAAGTAATTTTATTGGATTTTGGTGCCGGTGCGTTGCAGCACCGCTGAGACGGATTTTACCAGCGAGTGAGACGTAGGTATTATGCCCACTATTAATCAGTTGGTTCGCAAGGGAAGAAGACGGGTTAAGCGGAAAAAGACAACTCCGGCTTTGCAGGGGTGTCCACAGAAGCGTGGGGTATGCGTGCGAGTCTACACGACAACCCCCAAGAAACCTAATTCGGCACTTCGTAAGATTGCCAGGGTGCGGCTAACCAATGGAATAGAAGTGACCTCCTATATCCCAGGTGTAGGACACAACCTCCAGGAGCACTCTGTGGTGTTGATTCGGGGTGGTAGGGTCAAAGATCTGCCGGGGGTGCGTTACCATATAATCCGGGGCACCCTTGACGCCACAGGGGTCCAAGATCGACGCCAAGGTCGCTCGAAGTACGGAACAAAGAAGCCCAAGTAACTACATAGGTGAGCGGTCACCAGAGCATGGGCCACGGACGCATCTTGCCGTGGCCCATGTCGTGTGTCGGCCCCAAAAACCTCCTACTCGGGGAGGGGGCTGGCGGGATCAACTCCGCTATCTGAGGAGCATTCTAATGCCGAGAAGAAGAGAGGTCCCCAAGAGGATCATTTTGCCAGATCCTAAGTACGGCAGCAAACTGGTTGCCAAATTTATCAACAACATCATGAGGCTGGGCAAGAGAAGCGTTGCCGAGCGCATACTATACCAATCCTTTGAAATTATCGCCGAGCGCTCCAAGCAAGACCCGTTGGAGGTTTTCAAGAAGGCCTTGGATAACGTTAAGCCTGCCTTAGAAGTAAAATCCAGACGGGTAGGAGGGTCAACCTATCAGATACCAGTTGAGGTGCGGAGCAGTCGGAGGGTGGCGCTGGCTATACGCTGGATTATCGGTTATGCTCAGCAACGTTCGGAGAAAAGCATGATGCATAAGCTGGCGGGTGAGTTGCTTGATGCAGCCAACAACCGCGGCGCTTCGGTGAAGAAGAAAGAGGACACCCATCGCATGGCCGAAGCGAATAAGGCGTTTGCGCATTACCGGTGGTAACCACCAGCGTCCGTTGTTTGGCATGGGGCATGGAGCATATGGCTAAAACGGAAACTCCATGCGCCAAGCGCGTAGGGTTATTGAATTTTGGATTTCACGCTTTGCTCTATGCGGTTTTGGACGACGGACCACTGACATTGATTGTGGAGATTAGTAGGTCGGGTGGTTTCCGCCTGGGCGGAATTCACCCGACGCCAAGCTGTGTCGGATCAACCTCGCAGCGCGAGAACGATCCGACCTACAGGCTAAGGATAGAGAAAAAGAATGGCCCGGCAAGTACCCATAGAAATGGTTCGCAATATCGGCATCATGGCCCACATTGACGCCGGGAAGACGACCACCACCGAGAGGATACTCTATTACACCGGGGTTTCCTACAAGATGGGGGAGGTCCACAAAGGCACGGCGGTGATGGACTGGATGGAACAGGAGCAGGAGCGGGGGATTACCATTACCAGCGCTGCCACTACCTGTTTCTGGCTAGATCACCGCATTAATATCATCGATACTCCCGGGCATGTGGATTTCACCATGGAGGTGGAGCGGTCACTGCGGGTCCTCGATGGGGCAGTGGCCATCTTCTGTGCCGTGGGGGGGGTGGAACCCCAGTCGGAGACGGTCTGGCGCCAGGCCGACCGTTATAGTGTACCCCGTATCGCCTTTGTTAACAAGATGGACCGGATGGGAGCGGATTTTCAGCGCTGTCTGGAAATGATGCGAACGCGGTTGGGAGCCTCTGCCGTAGCGGTGCAAATTCCCCTGGGCGAGGAGCAAGATTTCCGTGGCGTTGTAGATTTGATAAGCATGAAAGCGGTGGTGTGGGAAGAAAGCACCTTGGCAGCCGGTTACCAACTAGTCGATGTTCCCTATGAGGTGCAGGATGAGGCGGAGGAGTATCGACAACTACTGGTGGAGGCGGTGGCTGAAGCTGACGAGAACCTCCTGGAGAAATATCTGGAGGGCCATACGATCAGCAATGACGAGATCGAGACAGCATTGCGCAGAGCCACCGTCGAACTACAGCTGGTACCGGTGTTTTGTGGTGCTGCCTTTAAGAATAAAGGGGTGCAGCTCCTGTTGGACGGCATCGTCAAATATCTGCCCTCGCCCTCGGATGTGGAGGCTATCTTCGGCATTACACCCCAAGGTGAGGTGGAGACCAGCGCAGCCGATGATGATGCACCGTTTGCAGCACTGGCCTTCAAGCTCATGAACGATCCATTTGTGGGGCACGTTACTTTTCTCCGGGTCTATTCGGGACATCTCAAGAGTGGGATCCAGGTGTTGAACTCCACCAAGGGTGCCCGGGAGAAAATAGGCCGGCTGATGAAAATGCACGCCAACAAGCGGGAAGAGATTAAAGAGGTCTATGCCGGTGATATTGTCGCGGCCTTGGGCCTGCGTAATACCGGCACCGGCGATACTCTCTGTGATCCTGCCCGCCCGATTGTGTTGGAGGCAATGGAAATTCCGGCGCCGGTGATCTCAATCGCTATCGAACCCAAGAGCAAAGAAGATCAAGAGAAGCTAGGGATCAGCCTGGCAAAAGTTGCCGCTGAAGATCCTACTTTTCTAGTGAAGGTGGAGAAAGAAACTGGTGAGACCATCATTTCCGGGATGGGGGAACTCCACCTTGAGATAATTGTCGATCGATTACTCAGAGAATTCAAGGTAAATGCCAATGTGGGCAAACCCCAGGTGGCATACCGTGAGACCATAACCCGTAAGGTCCGGGTTGAGGGGAGCTTTGTCAGACAGAGTGGCGGGCGCGGACAGTTCGGTCATGTTTGGTTAGAACTTGAGCCCAATGAGCGAGGTGCGGGGTTTGAGTTTGGAGACCGCATCGTGGGTGGTGCAGTACCCAAAGAATACATTCGCTCTGTGGAGCGAGGGGTCAAGGAGGCTTTGGAGCAGGGGGTCCTTGCTGGTTATCCGCTGGTGGATATCCAGGTAAGCTTGGTGGATGGTTCGTACCATGAAGTGGACTCCTCGGATATCGCTTTCGCCATTGCCGGATCCATGGCTGTCAAATCAGGGGCCAAGGATGCAGCCCCAATTTTGCTGGAGCCGATCATGGCTGTGGAGGTCGTGGTCCCCGAAGAATACATTGGTGAGGTTGTGGGCGATGTTAACGCTCGCCGCGGCCGCATTATGCGCATGGAGACTTGTACCAATGTCCAAGTGATCGAGTCGCGCGTTCCTTTGGCAGAAATGTTTGGGTATGCTACAGACCTGCGCTCGGTGACGCAAGGTCGGGCCACTTTTCATATGCAATTTTTCAATTACGAGCCGGTACCGTTTTCCATTTCCGAAGAGGTGAAGGCTGCGGCCACCGGTTGATTTGCGAAGGAAAGAGATCAGGGGTGGCTTGAGACATTCAGCCCACTCTCGCAATTGGCAATACAGAGTCCAAGGAGGAACCGCCATGGCGAAGAAGAAGTTTGAGAGGACGAAGCCGCATATAAAC
>CBFDBW010000015.1:0-16385 GCA_965603145.1 uncultured Syntrophobacterales bacterium | reverse complement strand
GCCAGCTCGCAAAAGGTGGCAGCCAACCCAGTGATGGGGAGGAGCTGGATTCCTTCTTGCGTCGGCTTGAGACCGAGAGGTTTCAAGCGTAAGGCTGGCAGGAGCCGTATGAATCGAGAGGTTCACGTGGGGGTGAAATTCCCCCGCGCTACTCGACCCTTAATTTACACTCTGGTGGAATTTAATCTGGCACAAGATGCCGATGGTTGTCAAGGAAACGGTAGTAAAGACAAAAGGAAAGCCCCCACTGACCAGTAATGGCCTATGGGGGCAAAGCCTGAGGGAGTAGAGTGATGCAGTGTAAAAAAATTCCCTACTCTGCTAACACCTTATCATAAATGACTGGATTGCCAAATAAAAAAGAAAATGACCCCAGCGAGGGCGCACTCCTCGCCGAAGCTAGGGGCACCTGACAGGAAAGGATTCCTGTCAGGTAAGTCTTTACTACCGGGATGTGGATTCCAGTCAATCCGGAACCACCATTTTGCTTAGGCAGGTGGACGACCTGAAAAACTAGCACGAAGTAGAGAACAACTTGGTTTAAAACAAGAATAGGATCTTTCCGCTCACCGCGTGCGTGATTACTACAGCCATTAGCAGCAATACTGTAATTGCAGCTGCTGCTTTGTGAAGTGTTGATTCCATGATTAACCTCCTAATGCTTTAGGAACGACAAAAAGCACTGTTGTTTTCTAGAGTGCAGCTAAGAAATGAAAAAAGCGTGCCAATCGGACAAGAGAAGTATTATCTATTTAATTTCGAATAGTTAAGCTGTACTATGTTTTAAGCTGTTATTTGATTATTTTGGCCAGAGGAGTCACGGATTGTCACAAAACTGACAATTTTGGGGTCGCGTATTCAGGAAAGGGAAGCATGGAGGAATGGACAGAAAGACTCAATCTCGGACTTCAAACTCGAGATCCCTTCGTTTACAGTTTTAGCTCTAGAAAAGATACTACCACATGTGGGAGGCTTGTCTTAAAGGGCAAACTAAACGAGAGTATGTAAACTTCAAGCAGAACAGTGCGGACTTCAGATCATAACTATGTGAGTGAAATCGAGCGGCACGGTTTTTCACTTCTGCTTGAACCGTTGGTTAGCTGATGTTTTTGCATAGCGAGAGCTTGCAGTCTTACACAATATCAACAACCTCCCACAAGGCGATCTAATTGTGGAGCTTGACAGCTGTGCCGTAAACTAAGAGTTCAGCCGCAGTCCCCACAACACTTGTAGTCGCATAGCGAACATTGATTATTGCATCCGCCTCCATCTCTGCAGCCTTGGCGATCATTCTATCAGTGGCTGCTGCCCGAGCCTTTCCCATCATTTCTGTATATTCAGTCAATTCACCGCCAAGAATCAGCCTGACTATTGCGGATAGATCTTTGCCAAGCCAGATGGCAAACACCGTATGGCCCTGGACGAGACCGAGAATCTCGGCGATTTCTCGACCAGGTAGTGCCGCCGAACTCATTAAGAGAACTTCGCAATCTGACTCGGCAGGCAGTGCCCTCGCTTTAGAAGTCCTGTCTCTTGTTTGTTCAAGGGTCAATGTCAGAAGCACCACAAAAATACCCCCCAAAAGGCAAAAGACAGCTGTCCTGAGCCACCAGGGCACGACCGGGTCATCGGAAACGATCATGTACCAGGGCATCCCCACAAATACTGCAGTGAAGAGCCCGAGCACAAAGGCCAGCGTGCCAACATGCCGAAGTGTTTTCATAGCTCCTCCTTAGACCAGTAAAATCCAAAATATCAGCTAACTAGTTAGTATGTTGCGCATTTGGTACATATCCAAGTAATAAGGGGCTCTTGTAGAAAAAATCCAACATAGCACAATATTGACACCTTTACAGGGAAACCTCAACACCCCTATGCAATGCATCCATGTTGATCACGCTTAGATACTCTCGCAAACCTCTGGAAAATAGGGGCCATGATGTTTGTCGTTGGTGGGACTATGGGTGAAAACTGGAAGGAACTGAGTATAGATAATGATGAGAGATGTAAACTCTCACCTCGTGCGCTTGGGAAGTTTAGATTCCCTTAATCTACACTCTGGATGGGGTTTAACCTTAGACAAAATATAGTGAAATTTCAATACGACTGTGAGCGCTTCTTTCGGGATGTTTTCCTAGGCTTTTTAAGTGGCTTTCCACAAACAGGGCATCTCTTGATGGTTGGCCGAACAAAAAGATTCGTCTCGCAGTTTCCACAAGTTATCTTCTTAAGCCCGATACGCTTGAATTCCTTCAATTAGCTTTTCCTAGAGCAGACTTTCTGCGATCCAGACCCAAGCGCCTGTCTTTACCACTACGAAGATCAATTATCCTTCGGCCCCTTGTACCCTTTCGTTCGTTTAGGTGACGCTCGAATCTCGTGTCAGTAGACTGTCGCCGCTCTCGGCCCGAGCGTCTATCTTTGCCACGCCTGCGGTCCTTCTCGAACGTACTCCACATCGGTACCTCCCAGAGTTCGTTTCTGAACATCATTAGACCGAAGGGTGAAGACATATGGGAAAAATGAATGTCGGATCAAACACTCTGGGGCGAAGTAGAGCACAATGTATGCATTGAAAGGGAAAAAGCAGACCATTGCCAGTATATAGGAACTCTTAGATACCTGACAAGAGGAAAATGCCCCCACTGCCTAAATGGGCTCCTACGATGACTTGGGGAGATTTTCCCCCAGTTCCTTTATATAAGCCACAGCTCTCTCCAGTTCATTGCTAAGGTGACGGATGCGGAGCATCGACTCTATTCGGTATGATATTTCCACCATATTGAAAGGCTTAACAACAAAATCATCAGCTCCCTCTAAATACGCTTCTATTTCTCTATCTTGGAATGCAGTAATCATGATAACTGGGACAGATCGGGTTTTTTCTTCTTCTTTTAATCTTCTACAAGTCTCAATCCCATCAATTCCAGGCATTCTTACGTCCAACAAGACTACATCAGGATTCTCTTTTTCCGCTAACTCAATAGCCTCTTCTCCGTTTGAGGCCAAAATTACTTCATAGCCTTTCTCCGTTAGAAACTGACTGAGTACATCCCTTATTTTCCATTCATCATCCACCACCAGGACCTTGTCCCCCATGGTACCCCTCCTTTTTCAGGTGCCAAAATCATTCAGATGAAACGATCTCCCGCTGCCAGGTGCGGGGGATCAGGTGAAATCAACGAAGCTCTGACCCTATCTGGTGTAGTCTTTTAGTTAACAATACTTCGTCGACAAATTCCCAGCTCATTGCATCCTACGCACATTCGTTTTCGGGAGCCTTATCACTAGCAGTACCATCGTGGAGGTCGCTAACCTTAGATTCTCTGGCGAATTATCCGCTTTATAATACGGAAATAATTCTCATAAGTCAGAATTATTCAATATCCAGGTTAGGTCATGGATTATTCAGCGGAATATTGAAACTGAAAAAATACGGAAAATAATACATCTGTTAATTTCCTTCTCATATCGGTCCTACTTCCCTTTCCGCCAAGCATTCAAGATCAATAACCTTTGGCCTAGCATTGTATTTTCCCCAAAGATCCAATGCTGTGTCTTTCAGGATCCTGATCATGGCCAGGCCCTCGGGATCCAGGGGTTCTGTTCGAATTTGGGCTCTCGGGGAATAAAGCCGACAGGCAAGCCAAATCGTGAAAAGGCTAAGCAGCGCCAAGAGTTTGCCTATATGACGTTCGGAGAAGCTCCTGAGATCGTGGCTATTGATTTCTGTTGTTGCGGTAACGGCTGCTTCGGCCTGGCGAGTGAATGAGACTTGTTCCAGGATGGATTTGTCGGATTCGACCTGCTGGATCTGGTGGCGATATTTGGTGACAGACTTGCGGACGATCTTGTTGATGTAGGCTTGAGTACAGCCGGTGGCGCCAAAGCCGATGGCGACGGCGAATATCAGCAGAATTTTAGATAGCATGGTGTGCCCCTTGCTAAATTTGAAACACTATTCGATGGCAGCTTTGCCCAGAATGTCGAGCTCTTCGTTGAGCTTTTCGATCTCCTCCTTCTTCAGTTTCCGTTCATGGGCCTCGTTCTTGACCCGCGTCCTGAGCATGTAGTAAATATCTTGCGCGTAATCAATCCCCAACCGTGACCTGGAAGTGTTGGAAATGAATAGTTATCCTAAATTACATCATCTGCAAAGGAGTTTCAAGAGAATCATGGCCGATGTCGAGACTCCGCACCTTATACCCTTAGATCTTTTGTTCGGCCAATTCTGGCAGGTTCTGTACCTTATTTGGTGCCAAGCTTGGAAGCAAAGCACGGCAGGGGATGAACTATGAATGCAGAAAAGACACTGCCTTGAGGTAAAATAATGACTTTTCACAATTCTAGACAGTGTGTGTCGCTTAAAATTCTCTTGACAGAGACCAGATGAATTGTTAAGGGCAGAGAGTATAGTCGGGCGGGTAGCTCAGTGGGGAGAGCATCGGCCTTACAAGCCGGGGGTCCGCAGTTCGAGCCTGCGTCCGCCCACCAGTAAATAAATAAGGGAATCAAGGGCTTTTATCCTTGATTCCCTTATTTATTTGGGCTTATGTCAAGGGAATTTTCATTGTGGTCAGTGGTCAGTCGTCCGTAGTAAGGTAATCTTGTAGGAGCAACGTCCGCGTTGCGATAAGAGAGGGCATGACCCTATATCTTATCGCAAGCAGAGCTTGCTCCTACAGAGATTTGGTTTAAAGAATAAAAAGCGCCCAACTGTCTAGCTGCTAGGCGCTCTTGGTGATGCTAAGTACGGCTGGAAAGACTAGTGGGCCCTAATCTCTTCAGAAGGTTCGGGGGTTTCGGTTGGAACCAAAACCTTTTCGTCTTTTTCAGGTTTCTTGAAAAGTTTTTCAGGATCATCCACCAGCAAAGCTTTTTTGAGCACATCATCCATGTGCTCCACCAGTATAAGTTCTATATCTTTCAAGATTTTGCCGGGAATCTCTTTAATATCTTTGGCATTTTCTTTCGGTATCAGAACTTCTTTGATCAGGCCGCGGTGCGCTGCCAGCACCTTCTCCTTCAACCCTCCTATGGGGAGGACCCGGCCTCGCAGGGTTATCTCACCAGTCATAGCCAGGTCTTTGCGAACAGGTACCTTGAGCAGAGCAGAGGCGATAGCCGTTGCCATTGTAATTCCTGCCGATGGTCCGTCCTTGGGAATAGCCCCCTCGGGCACGTGGACGTGTATGTCCAGTTTCTTGTAAAAATTTGGGTCTAGTTCCAGAGCTGCAGCCCGGGAGCGCACGTAAGTAAGGGCGGCCTGGGCCGACTCTTGCATGACATCGCCTAGCTTGCCGGTGATGGTAAGGCCGCCTTTACCGGGCATGATGGCTGCCTCGATACCAAGCAGTTCGCCGCCAAACTCGGTCCAAGCGAGACCAATAGCAAGGCCTACCTCGTCTTTCTCTTCGGCGCGGCCGTAGTGGAATTTGGGTACTCCGAGGTGCTTGCTTACACTTCTCTCGATTATCTTGATCTTTGTATCCGGCCCATTTTTAACAACCACTTTGGCCACTTTACGACAAATGGAAGCTATTTCTCGCTCGAGATTACGTACTCCTGCCTCTTTGGTGTAGCGGCGGATGATCTCAAAGATGGCGCCGTCCGAAAAGTAAATGTTTTCAGGTTTCAGTCCATTGGCGTCGCTCTGCTTCGTGACGAGAAACTGTTTGGCAATGTTGAGTTTGTCAAACTCGGTGTAACCAGGCAAGCGGATGATCTCCATACGGTCCTGTAGCGCCGGCGGAATGGAAAACAGTGTATTGGCAGTGGTAATAAACATAACCTCGGACAGATCGTAGTCTACGTCCAGGTAGTGGTCGTTGAAAGCGAAGTTTTGCTCCGGGTCAAGTACTTCGAGCAATGCCGCAGAAGGATCACCGCGGAAATCCATGCTCATTTTATCAACCTCGTCCAGGCAGAAGACCGGATTGCTGGATTTGGCCTTGCGCAGACTCTGGATGATCTTCCCCGGCAGTGCTCCGATGTAGGTCCGTCGGTGCCCGCGAATTTCGGCCTCATCCCGCACACCGCCCAGCGATAAGCGAATAAAGTTTCGCCCTAAAGCGCGAGCAATTGATTTGGAGAGCGAAGTTTTGCCGACACCTGGGGGACCCACAAAGCAGAGGATGGGGCCTTTAATTTTTTTCACCAGCGCCTGAACCGCCAGATATTCCAGGATTCTCTCTTTAGGTTTTTCAAGGCCATAGTGGTCCTCGTCCAGGATTATAGAGGCCTGGTCTATGTCTAATTTATCTTTGGTGCGCTCGTACCAGGGGAGGGCGAGGAGCCAGTCGATATAGTTTCGCACCACGGTGGCCTCAGCAGACATGGGCGACATCAACTTGAGCTTTTTAAACTCAGAGCGAACTTTAGCGGCGGCCTCGCGCGCCATGCGTTTGCGTTTGATACGCCTTTGTAGCTCTGCGAGTTCGTTGCGGAAATCATCCTTTTCTCCCATCTCTTTCTGGATGGCGCGCATCTGTTCGTTCAGATAGTACTCCCGCTGGGTCTTTTCCATTTGCTTTTTGACCCGGCCTTTGATGCGCTGCTCCGTCTGAATGATCTCGATCTCGCCGCTGATGTAAGCATAGAGCATCTCCAGCCTTTTGAATTGCTGGATGGCTTCAAGCAGCTTCTGTTTGTATTCGATCTTGAACGGCATGTGGGAGGCTATGATATCCGCCAACCGCCCTGGCTCCTCAATTGAGGAAACCGAAAGAACCATCTCCTGGGAGATTTTCTTATTCAGCTTGGCGTATTTTTCAAAGGCTTGAACAGTGCTGCGCATCAAGGCCTCGATCTGAACATTCTGCTCAGTTTTCTCCTCGATTCCCTTCACCTGCACCATAAAAAAGTCATCATTCGGCAGGAATTGCGCAATCTGGCCGCGTTGTTTACCTTCCACCAGCGCTTTCACCGTGCCATCCGGCAGACGAAGCAGTTGCAGAATTGTTGCCACGGCCCCCGTCCGGAAGATGTCTTTTTCCGTGGGATTGTCTGTTCTTGCCTTATTCTGGGTGGCGAGAAAAATGGTTTTTCCCTGCCCCATTGCGTACTCTAGCGCCTTGATTGATTTTTCCCGACCAACGAAAAGGGGAGCAACCATGTTGGGAAAAATGACGATATCCCTAAGCGGTAGCAACGGATATTCGAGGAGCCCAAACTGGTCCTCTGCATCAACACTGTCGCGATTTTTCTTGAGTATACCCATCATTATCTCGTTCAGTGAAGAAACGGCTACGCAGTAAAATGCGAGTAGCCTTCTCTAGGTTTTTAAAAGCCGCACTATCATATTCCTGCGCCTCACACAGATGCTCGGATGAAATCCCGTCTATGCTTCTAGGCTGATTCCAGGGAGCCTTCATACAGCAGCAGTGGCGATTCCCTGTTTGTTACTACCTCTTCACTGATAACGCATTCGCGAATATCTGGCTGGGAGGGAATCTCGTACATAATGTCCAGCATGATGTTTTCGAGGATACTCCTCAGTCCTCGAGCTCCGGAGTTCCGCTTCATGGCTTCACGGGCCACCGCTTGCAAGGACCCCTCAGTAAAACGCAAGGTCACATCTTCCATGCCGAAAAGCTTCTGGTATTGTTTTACCAGAGCGTTCTTCGGCTCAAGCATGATTTTCATTAACTCGTTCTCAGTCAGTTCGTGTAGGGTTGCCACCACCGGAAGCCGCCCGACAAACTCAGGAATCATACCAAACCTGATTAGGTCTTCGGGCTGCACCTGCACGAGAATCTCGCCCAATTTGCGCTCTTCCCGTTTTCTGATCTCAGCTGCGAACCCCAGGGCCTTGACGCCGATGCGTGACTTGATTATGCCCTCCAGGTTGTTGTAAGCGCCACCACAAATAAACAGGATGTTAGTGGTATCAATCTTGATGAATTCCTGCTGGGGATGCTTCCGGCCTCCCTTGGGAGGGACATTGGCAATGGTGCCCTCCAGGATCTTCAATAGAGCCTGTTGGACTCCCTCGCCGGAGACGTCCCGGGTGATGGAAGGGCTGTCCGCTTTGCGAGCGATCTTATCTATCTCATCAATGTAAACAATACCCCGGGATGTTTTGTCCACATCGTAATCAGCCGCCTGAAGCAGATTGACAATAATGTTCTCGACGTCCTCGCCAACGTAGCCCGCCTCAGTAAGAGTGGTGGCGTCGGCAATGGTGAAGGGAACGTCAAGGATGCGGGCCAAAGTTTGGGCCAATAGCGTTTTCCCGCATCCTGTTGGGCCGATCAAAAGAATGTTGCTCTTCTGGATTTCCACATCCTCCATCTCAGCCTGGGATTCAATGCGTTTGTAGTGGTTGTAAACTGCCACCGAGAGAATCTTCTTGGCCTTTTCCTGTCCGATAACATAGTCATCGATAGCCTCTTTTATATCGGCGGGTTTGGGTACGCTGCTTAACTTGGCAGCTTCTTCCTTTTCAAATTCTTCTGCAATAATGTCATTACAGAGTTCAATACACTCGTCACAGATGTAAACAGTTGGACCAGCTATGAGTTTCTTGACCTCATCCTGGCTTTTTCCGCAGAATGAGCAGACCAGATCTCCGCCCCGGTCATCTTTCTTCCTCGTCATCTAATCCTCCTTAACCAACCAATGTCGCACAGGGTCCCTTTCTTGTTCTCTCCTCGTGTGCCATGAACATTATAGCAGAAGAGAGGTTATATTCAATGGGTTCTCTAAGCACCCTTGCCCTGCGGAGCTTTCTTGGGCCCCTTTTCCTTGGAGTCCTCCCCCGGAAGCCCCCGCTCGACAATGACTTTGTCAACAATACCGTATTCTCTCGCTTCCTCCCCGCTCATGAAAAAGTCTCGATCAGTGTCGTTTTTAATTTTTTCCAGGGGTTGGCCGGTATGATGAGACAGTATTTCGTTGAGTCTCTCGCGCATTCTCAAAATCTCTTTGGCCTGAATTTCAACATCGGTGGCCTGTCCCTGGAACGCTCCCAATGGCTGGTGGATAAGAATACGGGAATGGGGCAAGGTAAACCTCTTTTCCTGTGCCCCTGCTGACAGCAAGAGAGCACCCATGCTTGAGGCCTGTCCCAAGCACAGGGTTGCCACATCCGGTTTGATGTACTGCATGGTGTCGTAGATGGCCAGGCCGGCGGTGACCAGTCCTCCAGGTGAATTAATATAAAAGTTTATCTCCTTATCCGGGTCGTCAGATTCCAAAAAAAGCATCTGGGCTATAATCAGATTGGCCACCTCATCGGACACCGCCGCGCCCAGAAAAATGATGCGATCTTTGAGTAGCCTGGAGTAAATATCATAAGCACGCTCCCCGCGGCTGCTCTGTTCGACAACAATGGGTATCAGAGTCATGAACGTTCCTCTCTTTTACTTTTGTCTTCCCCGGGGCCAGAGGCCGCTTCCTCCACTTCTGTTATGTCCGCTTGATCCCGGAGAAAATTGATTACCTTTTCCTCCAACAACTGACGTTTGTAGGGTTCCATCAAATTACTATTCTTGTAAAAATCTCTCACTTGTTCATACGATTGATTCATATCCTTTGCGGATGTGTGCAGCCCCAGGTCAACTTCCTCATCTCCGATCTCAATGCTTTCCTGATGAGCAATTTTTTCCAGGAAAATAGTGGTTCGCACCCTTCTTTCAGCAGCTTCTCGATTGCGCTCCTTGAAGGTCTCTTCATCCATTCCTGCCTGCTCTAGGGTGAGATTCTGGGCGGATAGGCGGTAACGAATGGTGTCCAACATTCTTTGCAATTCCTGTTCCACCATGCTCTGAGGAACATCAAAGGGATTACGGCTGATCAACTCATCCAAGATTTGCGTCCAAACTTCCGCATCTATTTGGTCCCCTTTCCTGCTTTCCAATTCCTGGCGTACAGTAGTGCGCAAATCTTTAAGATTATCAAAATCACCTAGGTTCCTGGCAAACTCATCATCCAGCTCCGGAAGCCCCTGCTCTTTAATATCCTTGATCTCCACCTGAAAGGTGGCATTCCTGCCGGCGAGATTCTTGTTGCCATAGTCAGGTGGAAAGGTGACCTCGATCTCTCTTTGTTCACCCTTGCTTGCACCAATAAGCTTGGTTTCGAACTCGGGGTCGAAACGATTACCACCTACTTCCAGGTGAAAGCCCTTGGCTTCACCATCAGGAACAGGCTTACCCTCAGCGAAGGCTTTGAAATCAAGAACCGCGTGATCTCCTTGTTGAATGGGACGCGGTTCCTCAAGGGATTTGAGATAAGAGTTCGCTTGTCGACGCAACTCTAGTTCAGCGTCAACCTCTTCCTCATTGACAACCAGTTGTTTTCTCTGAACCGGTATCTTTTCATAATCCTTGACAACGAGATCCGGTTTCACCTCCACCATAAATGAATAGCGGAACGGCTCTCCCTCCTGTAACGGTTCTCTGTCAAGGTCAGACTGACCAACAGCCTCAATGTCGGTTTGTTCCAGGGCTTCCATTAAAGTTTCGTTGACGAGCTCTAAGCCCACCTCATGGTTGATCTGATCCGCATACTGCCGCTTGAGAATTGCCAACGGGACCTTGCCGGGGCGAAACCCTCTGACCTTCGCAGTGCGATTAAGCTGGCGGTAAGCCTTCTTGAGGTGACGAGTCACCTTTTCTTCAGGGAGCTCTACATGCACCTTTCGTGCAGTCTCACTAATTTCTTCAACGGAAATCTTCATTTGACTATGGTCTACTCCTCCAACACCATATAGCTTAAAAAGACCCCAGCTTGAACTCCTAAACTGTGATAGCAAGAGCCTCCAGGCAACACATCTCCAATAGTGCTCCCTGAACCACCAGACAATATAATCATAGTAAGTGGTATCTGGCAACCCTTAAAGGGGTTTAGCCCGGATGTTTACCCGGCCATATGTGCGCTCGCAGTAACCGTTCAGTGAATAATACGGTCTAAAAAGCCAAGAAAAAGGGCTAGCCCGGCCTGAGCCAACCCTCTGCAATTACCACTGGTGCGAGAGGGGGGATTCGAACCCCCACACCCGAAGGCGCTGGATCCTAAATCCAGTGCGTCTGCCAGTTCCGCCACCCTCGCACTACTCTAAATAGTATCTATTTACCTATGCACTGGGCAATAATTCTCAGTGAAACGCGAGCAGAACCGAATCTTTGCCCTGAGAGGGTTGCCGGCCCCGATTACGGAAACCAGTCGTGACCCTCTTCCGGGCTGCGAAGCGGTGCAACTAGAAAAATAGTTTACCCTCCTGCCCGGCTGATTTGCAAGAGATTTTCCTTGCCCTCCTCACGGAACCTTTTATGCACGTGTATCATCATTCGCAAGCGGTATCTCAATAGGAAATTCCTTAGCAACAAAGTTTGAACCTTTACATGGTTGGTGCTCTTGTAACAGTTGTTGGAGTAGGGAGCGAAGGTATAATCTTTTCCCTTGCCTCAGTAAATTCAATTGAGTACTCTGTTTGTAGATTAAATATTTCTGTGCTCAAGGATTCCGTGTTAGGCGATTGAACAGACAGAAGCACCCATCTTTGCGGTCTCGAGACACCAATTCATGAAATATGCGGGTTAGGGAGTCTTGTCGTTATTATTGCAGTAATCCGCAGAAAGAATTAGGAATAGCTGCACAGTTATTTTACTCTGAAAGGAGACAACTGCATGAGTAAAAAAACAAGAAAGGCAGCGTCTATTTTCGTATCTCTGTTGATGTTGAACTTGACATTCGTCAGCTCAACATTCTGTCAACAGCTGACTATAAAAAAACAAAGAGATGGGAGTATAAAGATACAAAGTACCCCCACAAAGGTGAAGGCACGCATTGCAAACATGGTCTATTGTAGGACAATTGACGAGTTGATCAAAGAAGAGAAAAGTACGCTTAACAAGCTCATATCTGAAAATAGGTATGGAGAGGTTAAGGACTCTGTAGAAATTATTGAGGGTCTACGGGGATTAAAAGTACAGAAATGTAAATAATTGGGGTAGAAAAGCCAGACTGACAAAACGGAACTATCTCAGGTGCATGGCTACCTCAGCTCCATTTTTGTTTTTGGGAATGATTACGCCATGTCCTGGCATTTGTGACCTGCCATCCGGTGACAGTATTCGCCTGCCATCTGCTACTCCATACCCTACAATCTACTCGTTTGGAGTTCATTGAGAGGTAGGAGCAAAATAATATTGTTGCAACACTTCCCCTCAATTCCCTAATATAAACAAAGCGGTTTGGCTCCACTGATATGAACGGTCAAGAAGGATGAGAAAGAAAAAATCACCACTGCGGGTACTAATGGTCTTTTCGGAGGTTGCGCCTTTTGCCAAGACCGGGGGGCTTGCCGACGTGGGCGGTGCTTTGCCCCTTGCTTTGAGCAACCTAGGCTGCCAAGTGCGAATTGTAATGCCTTTCTATAACCGTTTCGTCGAGGAGTTAGCGGGGGCAGACCCTGTGGTGGAGAACGTGCCGGTGGAGTTAGGCTCCCAGGTGATTGACACTGATATCTATCGCGGTCAACTCAACGATACCATAGAAGTCTACTTCATCCGCCGGGATGAATTCTTTGACCGAACCTATCTCTATGGAACCCCAAAAGGTGATTATTTCGATAATTTTCAGCGATTCACCTACTTCTGTAAAGCTGCGCTGTCTTTATGCCCCGCAGTACAGTTTCAGCCTGACATCATTCATTGCCATGACTGGCAGAGCGGCTTGATCCCCGCCTACCTGAAACACTTGATTGCAGCTGAGGACCACTTGGCCGCAACGGTGAGTATGTTTACCATACACAACATCGCATATCAGGGGCAGTTTGCTGCAAAACTATTTCCACAGACCGGGTTGCCCGGACGTTTTTTCAGTATGGATGGCATGGAGTTCTGGGGCGGGATTAACTTCGTGAAGGCGGCTATAGTTTGTGCGGATGTCATTACCACAGTCAGCCCTCGCTACAGCGAGGAGATCCAGACCAAGGAATACGGACATAAGTTGGAAGGCGTTCTTCAAATGCATAGCCGCAAGCTGCATGGAATTATAAATGGTGCCAATTACGAGGAATGGAATCCCGAAAACGACCCGTATATCTCCGCCAACTATTCGAGGGAGAACCTGGAAGGCAAGCACATGTGCAAGCTGGACCTACTGCGCACAGTAAAGCTTCCGGAAAGACTCATGAACAGGCCTCTGCTTGGAGTTGTTTCCAGATTGGCAGATCAGAAGGGTTTTGATCTTTTAGCGGCTGTTATGGATAAATTTATGGCTCATGACCTGGGGCTGGTAATTCTTGGGGTTGGGGAAGAGAAGTATCACACGATGCTGACCGCGCTCGCTGAGCGCTATCCAGAAAAGATCGCAGTACGGCTGGAGTTCGATGAGAGGTTGGCCCACAAGATCGAAGCTGGCGCGGATATGTTCCTGATGCCGTCTCAGTACGAACCCTGCGGCCTGAATCAGATGTATAGCCTGCGCTATGGCACCGTGCCGATCGTGCGGGCCACCGGCGGCCTGTACGACACCATCACCCCTTTCAATCCCACGAAAGGCGAAGGTGTTGGCTTCCGATTCACCAATTACAAACCGGAATCATTCTGGCACGCCACCAAGACAGCACTCGATCTTTTTTCCCAAACCGAGACCTGGCGGCAAATTATGAAGAACGGCATGGCCATGGATTTCAGTTGGCTGTCCTCTGCCCAACAATACTTAAAGCTTTACGAAAAGACTCTGAAAGAACGACGGAAAACGCGTCGGAAGTAACGTCGCCATAAAATGGGACACAGATGAACACAGATTCCCAAGATGCAAAATATAGGGAACTCACTGAAAAGATCATCGGGGTCTTCAATAAGGTCTATAACCAACTCGGTTATGGCTTTCTGGAGTCTGTGAAAATCCGTGTCCTAATTTTAGATACTCTATACAAGGAAGGTGGAAATGACTCCCAAACGAATTGTTTTCCTGGTTCTCGGATTGTTGTTTGCAACGTTCATTATTCAGAATTCTGAAGTGGTGCAGGTGAAGTTTCTCTTCTGGGGCACACAGGCATCTCGGGCTCTTATTCTGCTGGGGGCTTTCGTTCTGGGTATCATAGTGGGCTGGGTGTCTGGACGGGTGACGAAGAAAGGAGAATCGTCGCCGGCGAGTACTGGGAAATAACCTCTGACCAGTTGTATCCAGTAGTAGAACCGAGCATGCCCACTGGCTCCTGACTCCTTTGCAATCAACAGCAGGCTAAATGGGAGTCGCCCTTGGAGATAAACTCGTATGGGACTTGGCATTGAGGCGCAAGCATTGTGGCTGCTGATAATTGCAGCAGCCGTTGCCATGTTCACCAAATACATTCGGCTGCCGTACACTATCGCCTTGGTAGTCGTAGGCATAGTGATGGGGGCACTTGATCTTCTGCCGCAGATGCTCCTGACCCCGGAATTGGTCTTTCATATCTTCTTGCCAATCCTCCTCTTTGAAGCTGCATTTAACATAGACATACTTGATCTCCAGAAAAATGCTCGTTCCATTGCGATGTTAGCCTTGCCGGGTGTGCTTCTAGCCACCACTGTCACTGCTGTTGTTACCTATTCCGGGTTTCAGTTGTGTAATGTGGGCCCAGACTTTACCTGGGGGCATGCGTTCCTTTTTGGTGCCATTGTCGCCGCCACCGATCCCATCTCGGTGTTGGCTCTTTTCAAAGAACTTGGAGTGATTCGGCGGCTCTCGCTGATAATCGAGGGCGAGAGCATCTTCAATGACGGCGTGGCTGTGGTGCTTTTTGGAGTTCTTCTGGGAATAGCCCAAGGTGACGATTTCAATCTCTTCTCTGCTGGGCGCCAATTTGTCGCGAGCGTGGTTGGGGGAGGTGGGATCGGAGTGCTCTTGGGCCTGGCCATGGCCAAGATAATGAGTTTGGTGGACGACCATCTCATTGAGATCACTTTGACCACTATTCTCGCTTTCAGTGCTTACCTGCTAGCAGAGCACTTGCACATTTCCGGGGTGATGGCAGTCATAGGGGCTGGTTTAATGACCGGTAATTACGGTACTAGGTGGGCCATGTCACCCACGACCCGAGTTTCAGTGAGCGATTTCTGGGAATATGCAGCCTTTATGGTAAATTCCGTTCTTTTTCTCATGATCGGCATAGAAGTGAAAATAGTTCACTTTGGGCCACTTTGGGTAGCTGTGCTGCTGGCGGTGGCGGCCATGATTTGTGGGCGAGCCGCCGCAGTGTTTTGCACTGCGCCCCTGATTGGTAAAGTGGATAAGCCCCTACCTGGAAGCTGGCAGGGAGTGCTTTTCTGGGGCGGTATTCGGGGAGCCATTTGCATGGTACTCGCCTTGAGTTTGCCCATAGACCTGCCCTTACGCCAGCTTTTGATGGCCATGATTTTTGCGGTGGTGATTTTTACCCTGCTGGTCCAAGGATTGAGCATCAAGATAGTGCTCCAGAAGCTAGGGCTGATTCGAGGCGATTCTCAACAATTTTATGAAACAAGGAAAGGTGAAATCTACTCCTTAAGCCGGGCGCAGTTGGAGCTGGATCAAATGGTTGGCCGCGGGCTTCTGTCCCAAAGCAACTACGAACTCCTGGCACCGCGTTTGCAAGATCGAGTGAAAGAACTGCATATGGATTTGGAGGAAGCTGCGGCCGATCATCAAAATGCGGTTTCAGAAGAATTGCAACTGGCGGAAGAACGGTTACTCTATGCTGAAAAGGACGGAATCAAGGAGGCTTACCTGGCGGGGATTATATCGGAAAAAGTCATGAAAAAACTTCTGAGTCAAGTTGACGAGAGGCTCTTCTCTTTAGAGACATCAACAAAAAAACGTGGTGCTTCCACTGATCCCAAGGAGAGTGTGTGATGAAAAATGAAAAACTGCTGAAGGCTTGGGATCAGCTAGTAAGGACGCTGAGCCAGAAGGAAGGGTTGAGCGGCGATCAGGCAGTAGCGCATGTGAAAAAGCATTTTCCTGAGCTCTACGAGCTTTATAAGGAAGCGAGGAGACAAAGGAGAGTCAAAACCTGAGACTAGCTTATCCCTCCATTCCGCACGGCGCCACAGAGCGCATACCCTAGGCGGCCTAGTAGACCCTAGGTCTCGACTCCACAGGACGAATGCAGGATCATTTGCTCCATGAAAGTGCTTATTCTTATTCTCTATCTGTTTTTTTTCAGTGTCTCCCTTGGGCTCAAGTGGTTGAACATCAAGTACCTGAAAGAAAAAGGCCATCAAGTCCCTGCCGAATTCTCCAAAGCCATTGATGCTGAGACCTTACGAAAAACCATATCATACACGGCTGAAACCAGCAGGCTAAGTACTGTCTTGTCGCTGCTCAATAACCTTTTTGTGATTGTTTTTCTGTTTGGGGGATTTATCACCATTTACGATGGCTGGGTTGCTTCCCTCTCCAAATCCTTTGTT
>CBFDBW010000014.1:0-16394 GCA_965603145.1 uncultured Syntrophobacterales bacterium | reverse complement strand
CAGATCGAGTTGCGGATCTCGTATTGAAGGAGCTTGCCGAAGTGCTTCTGCGGAAGGTGAGAGATCCTCGCCTTGCTGACATCACCTTGACGGCTGTCAAGGTGTCACCGGACCTGCGACAGGCCAGAGTATTTTACAGCTTGCTAGGTGACGAGGACAAAAAGGCAGCAGCAGCTGTGGGTTTGGAAAGTGCTCGAGGTTTTGTCAAGCGTGAACTGGGTAAGCGGCTCTACCTCCGACGCATTCCGGATATTGCATTTTACTTCGATGCTGCTCTGGAACACGGATCTCACATTGATCGACTGCTCACTGAGCTCAAGGAACCTGGTCAGGAATGATTGCGACAATTGCACAAGAGCTCAAGAACAACGAACGCTTCTTGATGGCCACCCACGTAAACCCAGACGGTGACGCTATCGGTTCTTTGGGGGCCCTCGCCTTGGTGCTTGAGGGAATGGGGAAGCAGGTGGTGGCTTACTGCCAGGATGAGGTGCCCGAGTTCTTACGATTCCTTCCTTATGCGGACCGAATTGTCAGAGAGATATCGAGCCTCGACCGCTTTGATGTGGCAGTGGTGCTGGATTGTGGTGAACTTGACAGAATTGGCAGCGCTGCCGAGGTTCTCCAGCACGTCCGAAAAATCATCCATATCGACCATCATAGTTCCAGTGGTGATTTTGGCCAACTGAACCTGGTCCGGCCAGAGTGCAGTAGCACTGCCGAGATTCTTTATGAAATCTTTCAGGCCATTCCAGTGTCCTTGACCCAGGAGGCAGCAGAGAACATCTATACTGCAATTTTGACCGATACAGGGTCTTTTCGTTTTGCCAACACCACGGCAAGAACACTGGCCATAGCTGCAGAAATGGTCTCGCTCGGAGTAGGGCCGGAGAAGGTAGCCGGCGAGATTTATGACAGTATGAGCCCAGAGCGTATAGAGCTGTTAGCTCGCAGCCTCGATACCCTAACTCTCAGGAGTAACGGACGGGTGGCGGCCATGCACGTGAGCCGGCGGATGTTGGAGGAGACTGGGACCAGTTTCATCGATACCGACGGGTTCGTTAATTATCCCCGGGCGATTAGCAGCGCTGAGATAGCTATTTTCTTTCGGGAGATGGATGCGGATGAGGTGAATGTTAGTTTGCGATCTCGGGGTGGCCTGAACGTGGCTGAGTTTGCCCGGATTCATGGTGGTGGTGGGCACCATAATGCGGCAGCATTTCGTCTAAGAGGATCGTTGTCAGAGCTTGTGGAAAAGGTTCTGACAGAGGCAGGGGAATTTATTCAACATGGAAAACCTAGTCCCTAGGGTCAGGTCAGAGTTCAATGGCTTTACCAGCAGTAGAGGTTTCAGGTTTCAGTGTTCAGGTTTCAGTTTTTTTGTTTTTCTTCCCTGACACCTGACACCTGACACCCGACACCTTACACCCTGAGATTTGGTGCTTGGAATTTGATATTTTCAACACTCCATCACTCCAGCAGACTGCCGCAAGAGGGCAAAGAGCATTCAAGGCCCCTCAGGAGGCAGCCCAAAGCCAGGTCCTTTGGGCCCGGAGTCTTTACTCTCGGAGGTCGGCAGTGAGCTCCAGCACGAGGATGAAGACAACAAGAGGACTCAAGACGCAGGCCAGATTCACTGGCGATGGGGTTTTGATTGTTGATAAACCGGCAGGTTTTACCTCGCATGATGTGGTGCAAAAGGTGAAGAGGAAGCTGGGAGCTGCCAAGGTGGGGCACAGTGGCACCTTGGATCCCTTCGCCACTGGGGTGCTGATCCTGCTGATTAACGGCGCCACCAAACTTGCTCCGTTTCTCGCAGACCATGAAAAGACATATCTTTTTAATGTTTCCTTTGGCGTTGAAACGGATACCCAAGACAGCACCGGTAAGGTGGTGGCTCGGCAGCCATGTGAGCCCTTACAGGAGATGGAGATTAGGGCGGCCTGTGACGCCTTCATCGGCGAAATTGAGCAGACGGTACCACGCTACTCAGCGGTGCGAGTGAAAGGACAACGGCTTTACCAACTGGCGCGTCGCGGTGTTGAGGTAACTCCACCCAATCGCAAAGTGGAGATTAAAGAGCTATCCTTCTGCGAGTTACGATGGCCGGAAGCAACGTTTGAGGTCACCTGCTCGAAAGGCACCTATGTGCGGAGCCTGGGAGTGGATCTGGCCCGCCACCTGAACTGTAATGGGCACGTGAGCCAGTTGCGACGGTTGGCAAGTGGTGGATTTACATTGAGACAGGCTGTAACCCTGGAACAACTTGCAGAAAGCATGGCAAGGGGTGAGTTGCACCAGTTGCTGATGACTTCAGCACAGGCGTTAGACTGTTATCCTGAGCTGCGAGTCTCGCCCCTGGATGCCAAGAGAATACGCCAAGGTTCCACCCTGGACTCGATCCAGTTTCTTGACCCTGGGTCCAGCCCAGTTTGGCCCGCAGGTCCGTATAAGGTTTTGGACCCCGATAATAACCTGGTGGCAATGGTTTCTAAAGCGGCCAAGGTTGCTAACGATAGGCAGGAAGGGGGAGTCACATTTAAGACTCTGCGGGTTTTTGGTGCGGTTTAGTAGGTTAAACTGAGGGTTTTCGGAAGTATATTCATTTTCTTTTTGAAAACGATAATGGTCAAGGTCGAAGCACGAGGAGGTTTTAACGGTGGCACAGAACGCTGAAAGGAAAAAGGAAGTAATAGAGGATTTCAAGACGCATGAGACCGATACCGGTTCTCCAGAAGTGCAGATAGCGTTGCTCAGTGAACGCATTAGCTATCTCACTGAACATTTCAAGACTCACAAGAAAGACCATCATTCCCGGCGGGGCCTGCTTAAGTTGGTGGGACAACGCCGCCGGCTCTTAGATTATCTTAAGAGAAAAGATGTGAGTAGATACCGAGAGGTTATAAAACGATTGGGGCTTCGCCGTTAAAGAGGTTTGGCGGAGACCGTTTGTAGGGGTCTGCTTATGGTGTGTGCGGCAGTCCACCGGGAAAGCATTCGAGTATGGAACCCAGGCACAGACTGGGGAAATTTCAGAAATTTGTCTTGGCCTTGCCAAGGCTGAGAGCGAGCCTGCCCATCTGGCATTGGCTCGAGAACAAGCAGCTCTTGCTCTCTCTGCATGATAGGGTTGGAGCAGTAAAGGAAGTAACATTATGAAAGAAGTTGTTGAGATAGAACTGGGTGGCCGAAAATTGAGGCTGGAAACCGGGCAGATGGCAAAACAGGCCAGTGGTGCGGTAATCGTCAGCTACGGTGACACCGTGATACTGGTGACTGCAGTCGGTGATGAAAGGTCCCGGGAAGGCATTGATTTTTTACCGCTCAGTGTTGATTACATGGAAAAGGGTTTCGCGGCGGGTCGTATTCCCGGAGGGTATTTCCGGCGTGAAATCGGTCGACCCAGCGAAAGAGAAACCCTAAGATCCCGCCTCATCGACCGGCCAATTCGGCCGCTATTTCCCAAAAAATACCGAAAAGAACTTCAGGTGATTGCGACGGTGCTCTCCGCTGATCCCGACATCGATCCGGACACGGTGGCAATTGTAGGCGCTTCCGCGGCTCTGGAAATTTCCGATCTTCCCTTTCAAGGACCTATCGGGGCTGTTCGGGTCGGCCGGTCGAATGGTGAACTGACTGTCAACCCTACTGCGGCTCAGTTGGAAAATAGCGACCTCAATCTGGTGGTGGCCGGCAACCATAAAGGCATTGTCATGGTTGAAGGTAACGCCCTGTTTGTAAGTGAGGATGATCTATTGGAGGCGCTCTTCTTCGCGCATGAGGCGATTCAGCCCATCCTGGAAATGCAGGAAACGCTCAAGTCCCGCTGTGGCAAGAGCAAGAAACCCTTTGAGCCTCCCATAGAGGATGAGTCTCTGGCGACTCGGGTGGCAGAGCTGTCACAGAAGCGAGTCGAGGAGGCCAATAAGATTGCCGTCAAAGATGAGCGCTATGAGAAGCGGCGGGCCATGGTTCTGGAAGTGATGGAAGAACTCGGGCCGGATTTTGCGGAGCGGGAGTCAGAAGTCCGGGAAATTATCCATAATGTCGAGAAAAAATACGTGCGCGACATGATCATCAGCCAAAAAACGAGAATTGATGGCAGAGCGACCACAGACGTACGGGCCATTGATTGCCAGATCGGCATGTTACCGCGCGCCCACGGCTCCGGGCTTTTTACTCGCGGCGAGACTCAGGTACTTTCAGTAGTAACCTTGGGTTCCTCGTCCGACGAGCAGAGGGTTGAGTCTTTGGCGGGTGATGAGTTCAAGAACTTTATGCTTCACTACAATTTCCCGCCGTACTGTGTCGGGGAGGCGAAGTTCCTCCGCGGGCCTACCAGACGAGAAATTGGACACGGAGTTCTGGCAGAACGAACCATGAAAGCCGTCATGCCCTCTCATGATGGTTTTCCGTACACTGTGAGGGTGGTAGCCGAGGTGTTGGAATCCAATGGGTCTTCTTCCATGGCCTCGGTGTGCGCCAGCTCTATTGCTCTGATGGATGCAGGGGTACCGTTGGAGAAGGCTGTGGCCGGGATCGCCATGGGGCTGATTATGGAGGGTGATCAGGCAGCCATCCTCAGCGATATCCTTGGTGACGAAGACCACCTGGGAGATATGGACTTCAAGGTGACCGGTAGTGCCGAAGGTGTTGTAGCTCTGCAAATGGACATCAAAGTGGCTGGCGTGTCGAAGGATGTCATGCGTCAGGCCCTCTTCCAGGCCAAGGAAGGTCGACTGTTTATTCTGAAGGAGATGAACAAGTCAATTTCAGGGGCGCGCCCGGAACTTTCACCTTTTGCACCCCGAGTTTTGTCCATTGAAATACATCCCGACAAAATCCGTGACATCATAGGTCCTGGCGGCAAGGTCATCCGCCAGATTATTGCCGAAACCAACACCAAGATTGACGTCGAAGACGATGGCAAAGTGACCATCATGAGCCCTGACCTTGCCGGCTGTAACATGGCGGTAGAGATGATAGGGAAACTTACGGCTGAGGCTGAAGTTGGTAGTCTCTACATGGGCAGGGTGCGGAAAATAACTGACTTCGGGGCTTTCGTGGAGATACTTCCTGGCACAGATGGCCTGGTCCACATTTCGCAGCTGGATCATAAGCGAGTGCAGAGGGTCAGAGACGTTCTCAATGAAGGAGATGAGGTCCTGGTCAAGGTGTTGGAGATCGACAGAGATGGACGTATCCGTCTCAGCCGCAAAGCTGCCTTAGGAGAGTCTATTAGCAATGCTCGCAATTAGAGGCTTACTGCATTCGCGGCAGAGCGCACTGCCGCTCATGGTCATTGGGCCACTGAACGTGGCCTAATGACATCACCAGAGAGAGGGCTGACGGTTGTATAATAAAACGGTTCTGGACAATGGTATGCGAGTGCTGACTGAGCAGATTTCCCATCTCCACTCAGTCTCAATGGGTATCTGGCTGAATGTGGGTTCGCGAGACGAACAGGAAAATGAGAGCGGCCTAACCCATTTCATCGAGCACATGCTCTTCAAAGGCACACAGGAGAGAAGTGCTCTGGAGATTGCCAAACAGCTTGATGCTGTGGGTGGCATGTCCAATGCCTTTACCAGTAAAGAAAATACGTGCTTTCATGCCAAGGTTATCGACACCCATCTACCCCTTGTCGTAGAGATACTCTCCGATATTTTTCTGCAATCAGTATTTGATCAGGTGGAAGTTGAGCGCGAGCGAGAAGTGATCCTCCAAGAAATCAATATGGTGGAGGATACACCTGATGAGTATGTTCACATATTGTTTAATCAGAACTTCTGGAACGGAAATCCCCTGGGCCGCCCTATCTTCGGTAACGTCCAAACAGTAAAGAGCTTTACCCGCGAGATGATTCTGGGATACCTGAACCGCGGCTACCATCCAGATCGGATTGTGTTGACTGCCGCCGGCAATGTGAATCACCAAGAATTCCTTGAACTGGTGGGGCCGGCCTTCAGCAATATTGAAAGGCACGAGTATAGTTTTGACCGTACACCCCCCACGGCTAATTCTCGCGTAGACCTCTATCCCAGAGAAATTGAACAGATCCATCTTTGCCTTGGCACTCGAGGGACCTCTCTGCTTGAACAAGAGAGGTACTGTTGCAGTATCCTTAATGTGATTCTCGGCGGTAGCATGAGTTCTCGTCTTTTTCAGGAGGTGCGAGAACGCCGTGGCCTGGCCTACTCCATCTACTCATTTCTCTCTTCTCACACCGATACGGGCATGATAGGAATCTACGGTGCAGTGCGACCCGACAACATCAAGGAAACCCTGGAGTTGATTCGCAAAGAACTCAGCCGCTTCAAAGGCGAGCCTATCAGCGACACTGAGCTTCGTGCTGCCAAAGAGCATATCAAAGGCGGAATCTACCTGGCCGCGGAAAATACCGATAATCGCATGAGCCGTCTGGCCAAGAACGAAATCATCTTCGACCGTTTCGTGACCTATGAGGAAGTAGAGGCTGGTCTTGAGCTGGTTACGGTGGAGGATGTTCAGGCTCTAGCTCAGCAGATTTTTCAGCCAGAGGTCATGTCCCTGGTACTTCTGGGGCAGGTGAATGGGCTCGATGTAGACCACACTTACTTAGACCTTTGATGAAAACTGACCCTAGCCCCCAACACTCTGAGCGTCTCTCATAAAAATCTAAAACCACAGCGACTGAGGTTTCAGTGTTCAGGTTTCAGCTTCTGTGTTTTTATCCTGACACCTGACACCTGAAACCCGACACCTTTTAGAAATTTTGATGAGTGAATCGGTGAACCCGAGCACAGATCCCCAGAGTGGCCTTCTCTCCATCCCCATCCGCCGCGTGCGGGGGGAGATTGATGCAGATCTGCCACTCCCTCAATATATGAGTGACCGGGCAGCCGGCATGGACCTTTTTGCTGCAATAGATGCAGACTTGACCATCCAACCTCAAGAGGCCGCCTTGATCCCAACCGGGTTAGCTGTGGCCATTCCTGCAGGCTTCGAGGGGCAGATACGAGCGCGAAGTGGATTGGCTATAAAACACGGTCTGGCAGTGATCAACGCACCCGGAACCATAGATAGCGATTACCGGGGGGAAATCAAGGTGGCGCTGATCAACTTGGGAAAGAAGTCCTTCACTATCCACCGGGGCGACAGAATTGGCCAGATGATTATCAGTCGAGTTTACAGGGCCCACTGGGATCTGAGGGAAGACCTGGGCGAGACCGACCGGAACGAAGGGGGGTTTGGACACACAGGCCGCTAGGAGCTCGGCTTCCCGCCGAGTCTAGCGGAAATTCCAAATCCCAAGCACGAAGCACGAAACAAATACAAAATCCAAATTTTCAAATGTTCAAAACGTGACTAATCGAAAAGAGTTGTCAGGTGTTTCGGTGATTTGGGTTTGGGATGTGGATATTCGATATTCGGATTTGAAAACCACCTGAAATGAATAAGCCACTAAGTTATTGTGATTAGAGGGCGTTGTGGGGATAAGACTCTCAGTGTTAGCTAGTGGGTCCCGGGGTAACAGTACCTATGTTGCCACGGAGAGGGTGCGTTTGCTGGTTGATGGTGGTTTGAGTGCTCGGGAAATAGAGCGCCGGCTGCTCATTATTGGTGCCAGCCCTGAAGACCTGGATGGTATTGTGGTGACCCATGAGCACGTCGATCATGTTCGCGGCGTGGGCACCCTATCACGGCGATATGAACTGCCGGTCTATCTGAACAAACAAACCTATCTACATCTACCGGATTCGGTGGGGCGGCTGGATCAGAAAGAAGAGTTTGTCACCGGACGGAGCTTCAGCATTGAAGATGTTACCATTCATCCTTTCGCTATCTCACACGATGGCGTCGACCCAGTAGGGTTTACCCTGGCGAACGGCTCGGTAAAAATAGGGGTTTGCACTGATTTGGGTGCGGCTACCAAACTGGTGTATCGACATCTCGAGCACTGCTCCGTGCTGATCTTGGAGGCAAACCATGATATGGAAATGCTGAAGAACGGCCCCTATCCCTGGCCGGTGAAACAACGGATCAAGAGCCGCATCGGACATCTTTCCAATGAACAGTCGGTGGATGTTCTCAGCCGGGTGTTCAGCGAAAATCTGCAAGAAGTAGTCCTGGCCCACATGAGCGATACCAACAATTCTTCAGATATGGTACTAGAGACATTCAACAGCATACTCGATCATCAGATGGGGGAGCGTCTAAACATTACCCTGGCCTCCCAGCACCAGCCACTTGATCCGATCGAGTTGTGAAGTCAAGGCGGGATGGTGTCGTTTTCTCGCGGTTCTCGTTTTCGAAGACTTCAAGCCCATATGGGTGGCTATTTTCACTCCACTCACTATCGTGGCACTGACAGCTGATTTGCTCATTCTGAGCCTTGGCTTTCAATCTCGCCAAATCTCCAAAATTGTTAAATCGTCATTTGGACTTGAATCCCCCCGCCAGTGGCTTATCAATTCCAAGAGGCCCTTACCCCAAGGCGGTCCGTTTGCATTCCTTATATAGGCGGCCAAGCGATCATTTCCAAATAGATCCTTGTTTTCATTCTCTGCTTCGACCACTCCATCGGTAAAGAAGAGAATGGATTCACCAGGAGATAGTAAAATTTCCTTTGTCTCGTAGTGAACATCCGGGGTGACGCCCAATGACATTCCCTCTAATTGCGGTAGGTTTCTAATCTCACCTGCACCGATCCACAAAGGTGATAAATGACCCCCCAGGGTAAGTTTCATTTTTCCACTGGAGGGCCAATACCTGGCAACAGCGATGGTAGCGAAAAATCCCTCTTCGGACGTCAGGCTATACATGCTATTGTTCACGGTTTCGAGAAGCTTGCCCACCTCACTTTGAACTTGTGCTTCGCTGCGGATTTTGGTTGACAGTGCAGCCATGATCAGAGCAGCAGGAACGCCTTTATCTGAAACATCGGCTACATAGACTAATAAGCTGTCGTCTGCCAAAGGAATCACATCGTACAAATCGCCGCCGACATAGGTGGCAGGAACAGATATAGCCCATATATGGCCTCCCGCTTTCAGCTCTGGAATTCTTGGCCAAAATAGAGATTGAATCTTGGTTGCAGTCTCGAGTTGAACTTTGAGTTGAGCCGACTGCTCAAGGACCGTGTCATGTAATGCCTTGATCCGCAGCATTGACTTGACCCTGGCAACCAGCGCGGCATGGTCCACGGGCTTGGTCAGGTATTCGTCGCCACCTGCCTCGAGACCGGCCACCACGTCTTTTGAATCTGCTTTGGCAGTCACCATGATGATCGGCATGAATGGCAGGGAAGGATCCCCTTTGATCCGCCGACAAACCTCAATGCCGTCCATCTTGGGCATCATAATGTCCAGCAGGATCAGGTCCGGTTGTTTCTCTCTGGCCATGGTCAACCCGGCCTCGCCATCGAGCGCTGTGATGACCTCGTAGTTGTGGGCTGTAAGGCGGGCCCGGAGGATATCCAAGCTTTCGGGGTTGTCCTCCACAATCAGAATCAGTGGTGGCGTTCTCACGATTTTCCTTCTTTAGAAAGTTATGGTAGGAATTCGTGGATCTTTGCCAGAAGTTCACGCGGGCTGAAGGGCTTCGAAACATAGGCATTGCAGCCGGCCTCAAACGCCTTGACATCATCGCCGCTCAGAGCGTAGGAGGTGACCACAATGATCGGAATATGTTCGAGATCGGGGTTGGCCTTGATCTGGCGCGTGGCTTCATATCCGTCGAGCCCTGGAAGCTGGATGTCCATGAGGATCAGGTCAGGGCGATGGGTCTCAGCCGCGGCCACCCCCTCTTCCCCGGTTACCGCTTCGATTACCTCATAGCCGGCGCTGGTGAGGAGGTCGCGCATGATACGCCGGTTATCCTCCTGGTCTTCGACTACCAAAATCAACTTGCTCATCTTTGCTCCTTTTGCCTCTCAACTCGAACCGGTAGTGTGAACCAGAAAGTCGAACCTTTCCCTTCAGTCGATTCCACCCAAATGCGGCCCCCGTGCATTTCGACAATCCTCTTGGCAATCGAAAGGCCGAGGCCGGTACCGCCCTTTTTCCTGGTGCTGGAACCATCTACCTGGTGGAACTCCTCGAAGATCATCTGCTTATCTGCTTCCGAGAGACCGGGACCCGTGTCAGTCACGGAGACCACAAAAGTGTCGTTGGAAGCTGTGGCCTCGATCCTGACCTCTCCCGCCTCGGTGAACTTGATGGCGTTGCCGACAAGATTCAAGAACACCTGGGATATGCGCTGGTGGTCGCCCTTGCCGTGAGCCACCTCTGGAGATACGAAAACCTTCAGCTCAAGGTTCTTCTCCGCTGCCAGGGATTCAACTGAAGTGAAGACGGTATGGACGACCTCCTTCATTGAATAGTCGTCTAGAGACAGAATAAGTTGTCCCGCCTCTATTTTGGAAAGGTCGAGGACGTCATTGATGAGGCCGAGGAGATGGCGACCATTTTTCTCCACGCGCTCAAGAACTTCTTGAATATTCTCTGGTACATCGCCGTAGATCTTGTCAAGGATCAGTTCCGTATAGCCCAGGATGGCGTTGAGGGGGGTTCTGAGTTCGTGGCTCATGTTGGCGAGGAAGTCGGACTTGTGTTTGCTGGCGATCTCAAGCTCTCGTCCCTTTGCCTCGATCTCACGGAAAAGCCGTGCGTTCTGGATTGCCAGGGCCGACTGGGTGGCGAACGTCTGGAGGAGGTCAACCGTTTCTTTTTGAAACTGGCCAGGTGCTCTGCGCCGAACCACCAGCCCACCGATGAGCCTGTCTTCGCGAAGCAGCGGAACCGCGAGCAAGGCTCGGAACCCTTCCCGCTTCATGATCTCGCGGGTCGGGTAGGTTGGTTCTGCCAGGATGTCCGGCACTTGCACCGCTTCACGGTTTTTCCCTGCCCACCCCAGGGCAGTCTCAGCTAGGTTGACCCCAGCATCTCGAATCGCCTGGATCAGTTCCTCACTCATCCGGTGTGTTGCCCGGAGCTGGAACTCCTCGGTTGCCTCATCGAACTCATAGATCGCCCCAGACTCCGTGCCCGAAAGCTCGGCAGCGTGGGCAACTATCGTGGCGAGAACTTTCTGGAGGTCCAGGGTGGAGCTGACCGCCTGGCTGACTTCACCCAGGGCTTTCAGTTCCTCCACCGAGCGAGCCAGCTCTTGGGTGCGCACTTCGACCTTCTGCTCCAGGGTCCGGCTGTACTCCTCCAGTTTATCCTTGCTATCGCTAAGCTCTCCAAATAACTGCTTGATCGAATCTCGCATGACATCGAGATCCTTGGCGAGGCTTCCTATCTCATCACTACTACTGGTATCAATGAAAGCTTCTAAGTCTCCTTGAGCAATAGCGGTTGCCGAGTTTTGCAGTTCTAATAAGGGGCGAGAAATATAGCGTCTGGTAATGAAAACGGATGTCACTGAAATACCAGCAATTATGACAAGCGTTAAGTTAACAATTACACTAATATTTACAATGAGCTCTTTTTTGATGATCTCGCGCGACATGACGAGTTGTATCGTACCGACTTTCTGTCCCGCGTAAAAAATATCAGAGGTTTTGGCGATGAATGTTGAAGAGGATTCAAAATATGAGAAATCTTTTTGTTCAAATTTTTCATGTTTCCTTTCTGTAATGACGAGATTCCCCCACAAAACTTTGGCATAAACAATTGATTTATCTAAAAATAGGGATTTGATAAAATCTCTGACAATATCTTTATCAACATTCCAGAGTGGTTTTGGTAAACTTATCTGAGCAAGTTCCAAAGAGTTGTTCAATCTTTCTTCTAATTCACCTTCCATCTTGGAAACATTGAAAAATATGGCGAACGCAGCAAAGCCCACTAACATTAAGGTCACTACGCCAATCAAGGCGTAACTGAAACGACGGCTGATGCTACTGACTTTTGGAGAAGGTTTTGTTGGGGAGCCGTTCTGCATGGGCACAATCCTACTGCGCCAGCCAAACGTTGGCAAGGTAGTGGTTGAAGTAGCGGAGATATACTCCGAGACCTCAAGCAGATGTTATGCGCTGCACTGTGCTAGATTAACGGGTGTGTTCTAGGGCTAGGGTTTGTCTTCAATCTCTGGAAATGGAGCATCTGGTATCTTATTATTCCATTTCTTGCGAATTTTCATTACTGTTCCATCAGCTACCATTTCGTCAAAAGCAGTTCTCCACTTTTCTACAATTGAATCTGACGTTTTCTTTGAAAAAGCAATGCTGACATCGATTTCCCGGAGATTGTAGACTTCCTCCATTTCATTATAATCAACCCCGGCCAACTCACAAACAGTTCTTAATCCCGGTTTCTTGTACGTCCATAAATCTATACGTCCGAGATCAAGCTTTTGAGCATTCATTTGTTCATCAGAGACAGGTTCAAGATTGGTAAATCCGTGACTTTTGAGCAAGCGCTCTCTGGTATCGTCTCGAAGCGTGCCAAGGCGTTTTACTTTTTTGGCATCTTCCAGTCTGTTAATTCTTATACCTGAACCCTTCTTGGCGACCAGAATATCTCTTTTCTTCGCTACCGGACCAATCCATTTGAATTTATCATAACGTACTTTGGTATAGGTCATACTGAACAATACAACATTTTCCTCTTCCAGAGCCATTTTGTAAGCTCTTGCCCATGGATAAACCTTGATTTCCTCATGGGATCCTACCCTTTTCTGAATTTCTCTAACTATGTCAACAGAAGGGCCAACCAGTACGCCGTCTTCTACATAGTTCAAGGGCGGCAGATTTTCTGTCAAAATAATAAGTTCTGCCGACAGTGCAGGTTGAACAGAAACCAGAAAAACTGCTGCCACTAAGAAAAATAGCTTTTTCATAATAGCCTCGCCTTTCATTATTACTGTATAGGAGGGAAGAAAGTCCCTCAGTACTACCTCCGGAGAGATGAAGCCAATGGCTACGGTGGGTGATCCTGAAGCTCAGTCGGAACAGAGCAGAAAGAAAGGTATAGTCTTTTGAAAATGAGGTGGAATTTGAAATATCAACTATTTGCACCGTAATGCAACCAGATGGTGCATGTCAACGAGAAAGACTGCCACTGATGGATGCATGAGGCGGGAGGAAATTAGCCTTCAGCTGCGCCTGCTACAAATAAATCGTAGTCAGGTTTGCTCATGAGTTCGTCGAGTTCCGTGGCGTCCTTTATTGCTAGGACCACTATCCAGCCTTTGCCATAGGTGTCTTGATTTATCAGATCAGGGGCGTCTTCAAGCTCCTCGTTCACTTTGAGAACGTGGCCTGATATGGGCGCAGGGAGTTCTACACTGGCTTTGCCGGATTCCACTGCCGCGAAGCTGTCGCCCCTGGTTACTTCATCGCCGACCTCTGGGAGTTCCACATAAATAATGGTGCCGAGAGCCTCAGCGGCAAAATCGGAAATTCCTACCTGTGCACCTTCTCCGTTGGTCTGCACCCAGACGTGGTCTTGACTGATTTTCAGAGCTCCGTTTGTCATCTCGTCTCCTTATTAATGTCCGTTGTCAGTGGTCCGTAGTTCGTTGCCATATGAGCATAGCGCAGAGCGCATAGCGTCTTGATAAGCTGGTTTAGGTATTCCCCCTTATTATTTGGGCAGAATCGTAGGAGCCTGCCCCCGCCCGAGCAGTCTCATCCTCAGCTTGAACTCTCCTGAAGACTTCTGCAGGCGAAACCTCTCGCCACTGTGCGGGAAACAGTTCGGCAAATTTTCTCATCACCGTATCGCCGACTTCCATCATGCTCGGTGCCTTTCCCAAAAGACGTGCCATTGATGTCACTTGCTTATGTTGAAGCTCGCAGGGGTTAATGTGGCAATAGTGATCCAGGTTGGGAGAAACATTCAGGGCAAAGCCGTGAAAGCTAACCCATCGTTTAATGGCAACTCCGAGGGCAGCAACTTTACGGTCTTCAACCCAGACACCACGGTGTTGCGACTGCCGCCCAGCGCGAATATTAAAGTCGACCAGGGTCAGGATTATGGTTTCTTCGAGCAAGTCGACAAACTGGCGGACCCCAATTTTCCTTGCGGTCAGATCGATCACCGGATAGCCTACCAACTGCCCGAGGCCATGGTAGGTGACATCTCCTCCTCTTTCAACCTGGTGTACTTTTATCCCCTGAGAAGCAAGCTGTTCAGAAGAGGACAAAATGTTGCTCGTACTTCCACGTCGACCCAAGGTGATTACCGGCTCGTGCTCTACCAGGAGCAGAGTATCGGGGATTCTATGTGCCTGGCGGAGCTTGACCAGTTCCCGCTGCAGGTCGAGTACCTCGAGGTAATTAGCGTGCCCAAGGTTAACCAACCAGCCATGTTGTAGGTCACTTGTCATTGGACATTTGTTCTAAGTCTAAGGCTCAAGGCTCAGGGCTCAGGGAATTGAAAAATCTTCCTTACAAGGCAGCTCCTTGTACCTTGCGCCCTACGCCTTGCGCCGTGTCGATTCCGGTTCTGGACTGTTACGCGTGACCACTCACGATCTAATGTGCTCTGACTTACAATCCAAGGTCCAACTTATGAATCGACAATCCCCGTGCGTCTTCCACCGCCTCCCACAAGGCCTCGGCCACCGTAGGATGAGCCTGTATGGTCTTGGACATCTCCTTGAGAGTTAGCCCCTTGGTTAGCGCCACGCTGCATGCAGCAATCAAGGTACTGGCATCCGGCCCGATGATATGGATGCCGATTAGGCGCTCATCATTTTTCCTTGCAATTACTTTGACAAAACCATCAATTTCACCAATGGCGTGGGATTTGCCGAGGGCTCGAAAAGGAAAGGAGCCCTCGAGGTAACCAATGGATCGCTCCTCGCATTGCTGGGCAGTAAGTCCAACGCTGGCAATCTCAGGACTGGTAAAGATGGCAACGGGCACAGCATCTTCGTCAACTGCAGCTTCCTGCTCGCCCAATCCATGCTCCACGGCAACGATTCCCTGATGGGAGGCAAAGTGAGCTAGTTCCTGCTTACCCGTAACATCTCCGATGGCGTAAACCCCTTCCATATTTGTCTGGCAGTGTTGATTTACCAGGACATAACCGTTTTTCAAGTCAAGGCCAAGTCGGTTTAATCCTATCCCCCGAGAGACCGGAGAACGCCCCACTGTAACCAAGGCCATTTCAGTTTCAATCTGCTTACCTGATTGAAGCGTTAGCTTCACGCCTGACTCCGTGTGAACTGCAGTCTCAGGAGGATCTCCAAGATGTAGTTTGACTTTTCGTTTTTTAAGCGCTCGAATCAATCCTCTGTTAATATCCCGATCAAGGCCTTTTATGGCCTCTTTGCTGCGTTTCGCCAGGTGAATGGTGGTGCCTAAAGCACTAAAAAGTAAAGCGAACTCACAGCCAGAGACACCGCCGCCCACAATAAAGAGGCTTTTGGGAATTCGCTTCAATTCCAGCATACTTCGGGTATTGAGTACCTTCTGATGATCCCAGGGAAGCAAATCGAGGGCTAGAGGCTGAGAACCGGTAGCAATAATGAGTTGTTTGCCGCCTATGGTCTGCTTCCCATAATTAGTGGTTGTCACCTCAACCTCACCGGGTCCCTTGACGTACCCCTCCCCCATGATCAGGTTGACCTTGTTTTTGTTGAATAGTCGCTCAACCCCCTCTCGAAGCTCTGCAACGATCCGCTGGTTACGGCTGACAATTTTGTCTAGATTCGCGCGAGGGTGCTCGCAACTCAGTCCAAATGTTTCGGCCTTGCGCATCTGCTCGAAAAGCACGGCGGATTTGTACATGGCTTTGGTAGGAATGCAGCCCCAGTTGAGGCAGGTGCCGCCAACCAGCTCTTTTTCAATAATGCAGACCTTAGCTCCCAGCTGGGCGGCTCGAATGGCGGCTACATAACCTCCCGGCCCGGCACCCAGGATCACGGTATCATATTGAGACATCTAGCTTGGGCTCCTGTAAACTGCTGCTCCGTCCTGTCAGTGGGCAATGCTCTCCCCTCAACTAATTTACGGATGTCATTCTGAGGAGCTCTTCGAGTTCCTCAGGGTAAACTCAGCGACGAAGAATCTCGAGATCCTTCGCTTCACTCAGGATGACACGGCATCACTTTCTTCGCGAAGCCTGTCCTGATGAAAACGAAGGGCTCAGAATGATGTTGAGTTGTTTCCGGATGAGCACTACTTATACGTAAATGAGTTCGTAATCCCTGCTACCAAGTCCCAACTCTTCTGCATAACCCAACTGGATGCTCCAATCAATATGCGGATAGACGCCGCGAAACTTATCCTCACCAGGCCCTTTGTTAGTCTCGAGGCAACAGTCAGCAAGGGCTGGCTGGGCATTGACCAGATCCACAGCAGCCTGATCTATTGCCACCGGATCCCTGCTGGCTAAAATGCCCAGGTCTTTGACCAATGGAACGTCGCTGTAGCCATAGCAGTCACATTGGGGAGTTAC
>CBFDBW010000013.1:0-17823 GCA_965603145.1 uncultured Syntrophobacterales bacterium | reverse complement strand
TAGGGGCGGGGTTTATCCCCGCCCGCACTATTCCATATGCAGAATCTGACTGAGAAAGAGTTTGGTCCGGTCGTGCTGGGGGTTTTCGAAAAACTCTACCGGGATGTTTTCCTCGACAATTTCCCCTTCATCCATAAATAAAACCCTGTGGGCCGCGCTCTTGGCAAAACCCATTTC
This sequence comes from uncultured Syntrophobacterales bacterium, assembly GCA_965603145.1. Lineage (GTDB taxonomy): Bacteria > Desulfobacterota > Syntrophobacteria > BM002 > BM002 > BM002. The sequence goes on along the minus strand of CBFDBW010000013.1, from coordinate 17,646 downwards.
GTGAGAGACCACGATCATGGTCATGCCCTCTTGTGCCAGGTCGATCATAACATCCAGCACTTCCTTGATCATTTCCGGATCCAGAGCAGAGGTGGGCTCATCGAACAGCATGACCTTCGGCCTCATGCATAGGCTGCGGGCAATGGCCACACGCTGTTGCTGGCCGCCTGAAAGCTGGCCGGGATATTTTAAGGCCTGCTCGGCGATGTGCACCTTTTCCAGATAATACATTGCTGTTTCCTCTGCCTCTGCTTTGGGGACCTTTCTCACCCATATCGGTCCTAAGGTGAGGTTTTCAAGGATTGAAAGGTGAGGGAAAAGGTTGAAGTGCTGAAAAACCATGCCCACTTCTTCACGGATTTTTTCAATGTTTTTGAGGTCATTGGTCAATTCGATGCCATCGACAATAATCGTGCCCTTCTGATGTTCCTCCAACCGGTTGATACAACGGATCAGGGTTGATTTGCCGGAGCCTGAAGGACCGCAGATGATGATACGTTCGCCTTTGTGTACGGTAAGATTAATGCCTTTGAGCACATGGAAGTCGCCAAACCACTTGTGCATGTCGGTGATTTCAACGATGGGGTCACCAGGCGACCGGTCATCACCGTTTTTCTGTAGTTCGTCGTTCATTGATCTCTCTTTTTTAAATGTGCTTTGTGCTTCGGATCTTAATATTCTGCCTTACTTTATCCAGGATCAATTCCCTCTGTACAACTCTCGTTCTAAACGCCGACTATAACTGGACATGGAAAAGCAACCCGCAAAGTAAATCAAGGCGATAAAAATATAGGCCTCGATGCTGAATCCCATCCATCTGGGATCGGAAAGGGTTGATTGCGTGGTCTTGAGAAGATCGTAGAGGCCGATGATTACCACAAGGGAGGTGTCTTTGAAAGCAGAGATGAGAATGCCCACAGTGGGCGGAATCACAATTTTCAGTGCCTGCGGCAGAATAATCAACCGCATCTGCTGGTAATAGTTCAGCCCCATTGACTCCGCAGCCTCATACTGCCCGCGACCTATGGCCTGCAAACCACCCCTGACGACTTCTGCTATGTAGGCTGCAGTGAATAGAATAATGGCCACCTGAGCTCGAAGTATATTGTTGATAGTGATCCCTTCCGGCAGAAACAAGGGAAACATGACCGAGGACATGAAAAGCAGGCTGATCAGAGGTACTCCGCGTATTGTTTCGATATAGACTATACAGAGGGACTTGATAGCAGGCATCCTGGACTGGCGTCCAAGAGCCAAAGCAACTCCCAAAGGGTATGCGGCCGTCAGCCCGAAAACTGAAAGTAAAAGGGTAAGGGGTAATCCACTCCATTTATCACTCTCCACTGCAGGCAAGCCAAATAAGCCGCCTTTCAGGAGCAGACCCATTGCAAAAAGACCAATGAGCCAAGCATAGCCCAACCACTTTCTCCAGAAACGCCTGTTACTGCTCAACAAAAGCAAGATGAACAGCAGAATCATGGCGACCAAGGGTCGCCATTGCGACTCATATGGGAAGAAGCCGAATATGATAAAACGAAAATTCTTGGCTACGATGGACCAGCAGGCGCCGCCGGCCGCCCTACATGCTGCGCCGGTGGTATTCCAGGAGCTGTCAATGAAGGCCCAGCGAACGAAAGCCGGTACTATTTTCCACAAAAAGTAGAGGGTCACAATGGTTAGAAATGAGTTGAAAACCGAGCTAAACAGATTAGCCCTAAGCCAGCCTATGACTCCTATCCGAGTAATAGGTGGTTTCAACTGTTCTGCTTGTATGCTTTGGCTGGAATCAACCATAAGACCTTCTATCTCTCCACCAGAGCTGTCCTTTTGTTGTACCAGTTCATAAAAGCTGAAGTACTAAGGCTAAAAAAAAGATACACCACCATGATCATACCCACCCCTTCAATGGCTTGTCCGGTCTGATTGATTGTGGTGTTGGCCACGGAGACGAAATCCGGAAAACCGATGGCAACGGCAAGGGTACTGTTCTTGGTGAGGTTCATCATCTGACTGGTCAGTGGCGGAATGATTACTCTGAGTGCTTGCGGTAAGATCACCAACCGTAAGACTTGGCCTGGTTTTAACCCCATGGACATGGCGGCCTCCACTTGACCACTACTTATCGCCTGGATACCGGCACGGACAATTTCAGCCACGAAGGCAGCAGTATACAAGACCAGCCCCAACAAAAGGGCGATGAACTCGGGGCTGAGGGTGAGGCCTCCTTGAAAATTGAAGCCTTTGAGCACGGGGACATCCATCTTCAGGGGCGCACCACCGAGCAGCCAGGCCGCGACAGGCAAGCCGAGGAGAATGGCTATGGAGACGAGAAAGACAGGAAAAGGCTTGCCTGTTTTTTCCTGTCGTCTTTTCGCCCAGCGGCTGAGTGCCCAGACTGCCACACAGCCAGCCAGAAAGGCCAGAGCCATGTAACCGTGGGCAGGATGCGCTTCGGGAACAGCAAAAATCAGACCGCGATTGGTCAGAAACAAGCCGGTGAAAGGGTTCAGGGCCTGGCGTGGGGATGGAAGGATTTCATAAGAGATAGAGTACCAGAAGAACAACTGCAAGAGCACCGGTATGTCCTGCATGACTTCAATATAGATGCCTGCCAATTTAGCCAGCAGCCAGTTGGTAGACAGACGGGCTATGCCAACGATAGTGCCGAGGATAACTGTGAGAATGATGCCGATAAAGGCAACTTTCAAGGTGTTGAGGACGCCTACCAGCAGGGCGCGAGCGTACGTGTCCGCCGCTGAATAGGGGATCGGGGATTCACCAATTTCGAAAGAGGCTTCCTTGGCAAAAAAGCCGAAGCCCGTGGCGATAGCTTGTCTTTCCAGGTTCGCCTGGGTATTGGTGAAAAGATAATAACCCAGCATTCCCACAATGGACAGCACAACCACCTGGTAGATGATTGCCCGCTTGCTGGGATCGTGCCAGAATGGAATCTTGGCTGGCGTTGTGATTTCCGTGGAATCCGTAACTTCTTGTGCCACAGTCAGGCTCTGGCTCGAATGCTTCCTAAATCGCTAAAATAGGTGCCCCCCAAAGGGGGCACCTTACATGCGGATTACCTAAAAGGTGCAGCGAACATCAGGCCGCCATCATACCACTTGGCATTCACACCGCGCGGGAGTCCGAGTGCGGTGTTGACCCCCACATTAGCCTCAAAGATTTCGGCGTAGTTCCCCACCTGTTTGACGATGTTGTAAGCCCATTTATCATCGAGACCCAGGTTTTTGCCCATCCCGGGGATTACTCCCAGAAAACGCTGGACCCTTGGGTTTGTGTCCTTGAGCTTTAGGTGCACGTTTTTCGAATTGATGCGCAGTTCCTCAGCTTGAAGGAGAGCCATAACCGTCCAGTTGACAATATCATACCACTGGTCATCGCCGTGGCGGACCACCGGGGCAAGAGGCTCCTTGGAAATAACCACGGGTAGAAGCGTATATTCGGCGGGGTTGGGGGCAACGGCTCTGTGGGCGGCCAATTGAGAAATATCCGAGGTTAAGAGGTCACAACGCCCGGCAAAAAAGGCCTTGGAAAGCTCGGCAGTCTGTTCAATCACAACCGGTTTCCACTTCATGTTGTTTGCTCTGAAAAAATCCGCCACATTGAGCTCAGTTGTGGTGCCAGGCAGAACACACACTGTGGCGCCATCCAGTTCCTTGGCGCTCTTGAGGCCCAGTTTTTTTGACACCAGGAATCCTTGGCCATCGTAAAAGTTCACGTGGGCGAAATTTAGCCCGTTGGCGGTTTCGCGCGTCAAGGTCTGGGTTGTATTCCGGCACAGTACATCAATTTCTTTCGCTTGCAGAGCGGGGAGACGTTGCACCGCTGTCAGTGGAACAAACTTCACCTTGTCTGCATCTCCGAACACCGCCGTCGCAATGGCACGGGCCGTGTCCACATCAAGACCCTTCCAAACTCCTTTGTCGTCCGGCATGCTGAAACCAAAGACACCGCCGTTCACACCGGCTATAATATAGCCCCGTTTTTTAACAGTGTCTAAAGTATCGCCGGCCATAGCCAGACTCGCCGTGACGAGTACCAGTACCGCCACTGCCACCACGCATACCTTTAGAAATTTCATCTGTTGTTCCTCCCTCTATAATGTATTTGGTTGGCTACTGGGACCGCACCAAGGCGATCCACCTCTATCCAGTTGATACTCTTTGATTAGGTTGAAACAACTCCATCACCGAATAGAATGCTGAACGGGGATCGAGCGATGGTAAGTCAATGAATCGTCCTTGTGCAAAAACCGATGAGAAGGTTGATGAGTTCCAATACCATAAAGTTCCCATGTTTTACAAGCAGAGACGTGACTTTATTCAACATCGCAAACCTGGTCCTTAGGGCCCGGATTCTTTACAGCATACCTGCTTGAGAAGCCCCGACCTTTGATCGGGGAGCTTTACTTGGGTGGAAGACAAAAAATGGAGGGAGTTACTGTTCTCTCAAGGCAGCAGTGAGCTCTCGCACCATTTCCTTGCCGTCACCATAGAGCATGAGAGCGTTGGGAGCGGCAAACAGTGGATTGGGGATACCGGCAAATCCGGGGCTCAAACTTCTTTTAATGATCATCACTGTTTGAGCCTTATCCACATCGAGGATGGGCATGCCGTAGATGGGACTGGTTGTGTCCTCACGCGCTGATGGGTTGACCACGTCATTGGCGCCAATGACCAGGGCAATATCAGCCTCGGGGAAACTATCGTTAATGTCTTCCAAGGCAAAAAGCTGATCATAGGGCACGTCAGCTTCAGCTAACAGCACGTTCATGTGTCCGGGCATGCGGCCGGCCACAGGATGGATGGCATATTTGACCTCTGCGCCACGCTCGTGCAGGAGATTAGCCAGATCGCGCACCGAATGTTGCGCTTGGGCTACAGCCATCCCATACCCCGGTACTATTATGACCAGACGTGCCGTCTCAAAGATCATGGCCGCCTCTTCAGCGCTGGCACTCTTGACTTTGCCTCCGTACACCTCATCAGCAGAGGCAGTTTCTGCAGTGGGCCCAAGGGTACCGAATAACACGTGAGGCAGTGACCTGTTCATAGCCTTGCACATGATGTTGGTCAGGATCAGTCCCGAGGCACCAACCAAAGAACCTGCGATGATGAGCACGTTATTGCCGAGCACAAATCCAGTGGCGCAGGCTGCCAGACCAGAGTAAGAATTTAGCAAAGCGATGACCACCGGCATGTCTGCGCCACCGATTGGCACAGTAAGCGTCACACCGAGAACCGAGGCCACAGCGACGAGCAACCAATAGGCCCAGAGGCCCGTGGGGTTCATTACCACGAGTGCTCCCAAAGCCAAGGCTGCCAGGGACAAGGTTGCGTTGATTGTCTTCTGTAAAACATCGCTCTTGGGCTGCCAGTGAAGCATTCCCTGAAGCTTGGCCCAGGCTACCATGCTGCCGGTGAACGTGGCGGCACCGATGATACCACTTGCCGCAGTGGCCACGTAAAGCTGGGTTGGTGGTACATTGGTGAGATCACCCGGGGCCAGCAAAGCAGTGGCGGCCACCAGGGCAGAAGCGCCGCCGCCAAAGCCGTTGAAAGCCGCGACCATTTGAGGCATGGCGGTCATCTCCACGGTGAGGGCCAGGTAGGTGCCTATGGCTCCGCCTACCACTAATCCGATAATTATGAGTTGGAAGGTGACGATGTGTTGGTCCAGCAGGGTGGCCACCACCGCAAGCAGCATGCCGAGGGCACCAATCATGTTACCACGAGGTGCAGTACGCGGTGACGCCAGACCTTTGAGACCCAGAATGAAACAAACCGAGGCGACCAGGTAAACTATGTTGATCAGACTAATTCCCATTATTTTTTCTTCTTGAACATCTGGAGCATCCGATTGGTAACCAGAAAGCCGCCCATCAAGTTTATGGTAGCCATGATCACCGCTACACAGCCGAGGATAGCGGCGATGGTAGATTCTTTGGAGCCCGCTGCCACTATCGCCCCGACCACGGTGATACCACTGATGGCATTGGCTCCTGACATGAGAGGAGTATGTAGGGTGGGAGGTACTTTGGTGATTACCTCGAACCCTACAAAAATGGCCAGGACGAAGACGGTAATGTAGATAATGAAAGCTTCCATGACATAATCTTTCTATTGCAAAGCATCCAAGACGGCTTGATGAACCAGTTCGCCTGCATGAGCGACCATAGCCCCTTTGGTAATTTCATCCTCTAGATCCAGTTCCAGCTTTCCCTCCTTGACCATATGAAGCAGAAAAGTTGAGATGTTCTTGGAATACATCTGGCTGGCATGAACGGGAACTCCTGCCGGAATATTCAATGGACCGATTATTATCACGCCTTTATGAACAATCTTTTCTCCGGGCTTGGTCACGGCACAATTGCCGCCTTTTTCGGCAGCGATATCCACAATAACCGACCCTGGTCGCATGCCGGCCACCACCTCCTCTGAAATGAGCACAGGAGATTTTTTTCCCGGGACTGCGGCAGTGGTAATGACCACATCTGAGTTCTTGATGCGCTCGGCCATGAGTTCTTGCTGGCGCCGGTAGAAGTCCTCTGATTGGGCAGTGGCGTAACCGCCTGTATCTTGTGCATCCTCGGCTTCCAGTTCCAGCTGAACAAATTTGGCTCCTAGACTCTCCACCTCTTCCTTAACCGCAGGGCGGATGTCAAAAGCCTCCACCACCGCTCCCAAACGGCGAGCAGTGGCAATGGCTTGTAGTCCGGCCACGCCAGCGCCTAGTATAAAAACACGGGAGGGAGTGATAGTTCCAGCCGCGGTCATGAACATGGGAAAGAGTTTAGGGGAAGCATCTGCCGCAGCCAGCACCGCCTTGTATCCGGCTATGGTGGCCATGGAACTGAGCGCATCCATACTTTGGGCCCGGGTTGTACGAGGCATGAGCTCCATGGAAAAGACGGTAAGCTTGCGCTCAGCCAGCTTTTTCATGATTTCCGGCTGGGCCAGCGGTTCGGTGAAAGAAATAAGAGTGGTGCCTTCCTTGAGAGCATCCAGGTCGGCGGCAGGAAAATCAGGGTCAGATCCCGGGCCTCGAACCATGAGGACTATGTCGGCCTGGGAAAGAAGGCGGTGACGATCTTGCTCCACCCGGGCGCCTTGGGCTTCGAAGTCGGCGTCTTTGCTGTAGATGCCCTCGCCGGCACCCGCCTCAATTACCACTTCTAACCCTGCCTTGGTCAGGGCTGGAAGCGATTGGGGAATAAGCGCTATTCGTCTTTCTCCCGGATATATTTCTTTCGGGACAGCAACTAACATTGTTGTTCTGCTAGCGGTATTTTGAATCTAGTGACGATTGATGGAAGATCAAAACGAATTCTGAAAATAGTAGGATTTCTTGAATCGGTCAACCCTTAAATTGGTCCACTGAACGGTTTTTCTTTGAAGTTACAGATAGTTAAGAGTTTCACAAGCGGTTTTACCTTTCCTTACAAAAACTTCCGCTTTGCAAGAGGAGTTAACACGATGGATGAGATATAGTCAGCATGTAGGGAAGATTGCAGGCCGTTTACCTATAACCTATCACCTTGAGATGGCTTAGTCGCAGGTACCTTTTTTAGCGAAATCGTTGAAAGATATTTGAGTTTCGTAGCACTTTTGCTGGATGTAATCCAAAACGATCGCGAACTGATCGGGAGGCACGAACCCGGAGAGCATAGTTATGGGCTGGCTTTTAGAGTCCAGGAAGACGAGAGAGGGGTATGATGTGATGCCAAAAACCTGGGTCAACTCAACATTGGAGTAGGATTTGCCATCGAATTTGACGCGATTTTTTGAGTCTTCGGCATTGAAGCGCACGTAAGCGAAGTTTTCCGCAAGCATTGCGGCCACCTTCTGGTTCCGTATGGTCTCGCGTTGGAACTTTTTGCAGTAGGGGCACCAATCTGTGTAGAATTCAACGAAGATTGGTTTGTCCTCACTCCTGGCCTTGGCAAGAGTGTCGTTGAAGCCAAGCCCTTTGACCTGCAACTGTTCTTGCTGCTGAGATGACGCGGAGGTGCTCTTGGCCTGCAAGCCCTCACTCTCCTCCCGTGCACAGGAGGATCCACTCAGCAGCAAAGACAATGCCAGGATAAGCGGGGGGAGCCAACGTAGTATGCTCATGGTCGCCTGCTTCCGTTCAAAGTTAACCGTGCAGAATCATAACCGATAAAAAACAAGATAACTAGTGGATTGAGGGTTTGCAGGGAACCAAATCAAATCTACACTTTACCATACAAGGCCAGTATGCCTTGGGACGCCACATCGGGGATGAGGAGCTCCAATCCTTGGTAACGGGGCAGTATTTTGCTGAAGCCGTAGACCAGATAAAGTGCCTTTGGTTTGGCCTCCTCAGCTATTTTGGCACCAAATAGATCGTGGAGGGTTATGTAGGTGTAGAAGAGGTCGATTTCCTCGAATCGGACATTGATAGTGCTTTCTATGCGTTCATAGGTGGCAGCCTCGAGAGAATTGCCATTGAAAAGAAAGATATTGTCAGGTGATTGTATGAGATTTTCACTCTGGATTCTGTGGGTCAGTTCTTCTTTTCTGGGGCTGAACTCGGCAAGTATCTCCGGATCAATTTCAATGCCTACAGAGCGCTTGACAAAATAGCTCATCAGCATATTCACTCTACCGTCAGCGCATCCCAGGTCAAGGAAAGTGGTATGCTGGGGCTCTATATAGCCAAGGGCCACCAGTTCATCTATGCATTTGCCGAATTTATATAGATCTGTGGATTTTCGGTACCCTTCATGGCCCACATAGCCGACCTTGCAACCGTTGTAGTAGTCCGCAATAGTGGCTATGGTTTGTTGTAAACGGGAGTCATTCATAATATCAGTCAGTTATTTAGCTCATCGTCCTAATCTCACATCCCAAGTACCAAATCTCAAGGTGTCAGGTTTCAGGTGTCAGGGAAGAGAAACACAAAAGCTGAAACCTGAATTCTGGATTCTGACTCCTGACTCTTACCCTATGCCCCATGCTCTATGCCCTATGCCGAATCCCACATCTCACATCAAGCACGCAACGGCCCTACGTCTTAAACTTCTTCTTAATGGCCTCATGGAGAAAGAACAACGTATCCAGTTCTTCTCCGGCACAGGTTTGCAGGGCAATTAGTTCTTCCCTCGTCAACTTCTTCTGTAATTTCTGGCAGATATAGTTGACGCACAGGACATGGCGGGCCGTGAGCGTGCAACCGTTCTTCCCCAGGAAGTAGCAGCTGTTTGCGCTCGATTCTTCATTTTCCAAGGAAAAACCCAAGAGGAGATTTATGAGCAGAAGAACAGCGTCGTACTTGTTCTCTATACCGGATCCGCAACAACTTCCCCCTTCCCTTTCCTCGCAGTTTTTACATTCGGCTACAACTCCGAGGGTCACCATGCTCTGGTTCGTATTTTCAATACAATCTCGTAGCTTTATCAGGAGGGCATGAATGTGAGGATCTTTCATGAGCGAACTGCCACAGGTTTCCAGTAGGTTGTGGGCTTGCTCGATCTTTTCGTGGATGGATGAAGGGGATGACTGACTAAGGTTTTGTTTACTCATTGACCTTTACTCACCATTCAATGTCGGGCCATAGAACATACCTGAATCGGGCTGATTTTGGAATGCGGAATGCGGATTTAGTTTAATTTTCAATTTGCATTTTGTTATTTTCAATCCGAAATCCGAAATCTGCAATCCGAAATTTGAGGGCTCCTTCACTTCATCATACTTCCTTGGCGATAAGTGACCGCAACACTTTGAGGTTCCTTTTATCTTCCTTAAGCTCTTTGCCCTTAGGCGTTTCCAGTACCATGGGGTGGTCTCGAAAACGAGGATCGTTCAGGAGCAAACGAAAGCCTGCCAAGCCTATTTCTCCCTTGCCGATGTGTTGGTGACGATCCACCCGAGAGCCAAGCGGTCGCTTGGAGTCGTTTATATGAAAGAATTTGAGTCGTTCCAAACCGATTATTCGATCAAATTGCGAGAACGTCTCCTCATAGGTTGCCCGGGTGCGAAGGTCATACCCGGCAGCGAATGCGTGGGAGGTATCGAAGCAGACTCCCAGACCGTCACCATGCTGAGACTCACCTATGATGAAGGAGATCTCCTCGAATGTTGAACCCAGGTTAGTGCCCTGCCCGGCAGTGTTTTCAATGAGCACCGTTACTGTAGAGGTTTTCGAGCGGGCTATGGCGCGGTCCATGTTTTCAACAAACCGTTCAAGACCGGCCTCCACACCCACGCCCCGATGGGAACCAGGGTGAGTGATAAGAAAGGGAATTTTCAGTGCGGCTGCTCGCTGTAGTTCGTCAGCAAAAGCAGCCACTGATTTTTCAAGGGTTGTCGGGTCCGAGGCCGCCAAATTGATGAGATACGAGTCGTGGGCGGCCACAGGCATGGAATTGGTCTTTTTCCATTGTTGGTGAAAGTCTTCAATCATTTCGGCAGTAAGGGGAAGAGTCTTCCACTGCCTCTGGTTACTGAGAAAGATCTGCAAGGATTCACCTTTAACCTTTTGGATTCGGGTGAAAGCCAGATGCAGGCCGCCGGCGATTGACATATGGGCTCCCAGTAGGGGCACGAGATGACCTCTTTACATAAATCCAGCTACAAAAACTTCAACTCTCGTTTTTCTGACATTTCTGTAATCTCTTTAAGATTTAAATTGTGGTAAAATTCCAATCAGATGACATCTTCAGTGTTGGCAAACAGGCTTGTTCACCCTATTTAGCTATTTAGAATGATAAACATTGTACCCTACTGGCCCGGATAATTCATGAATTAGCCGGGCTCGAGAGGCAAGGGCTCTTCAAAAAAAATAGTGAGCCTGCTCTTTCGTTGCCGAAAAACATTAGACCACGTAGGCGCCAGGAAGGGTGCTTACAATACGGAAGGCAAGAAGATTATTCTTCTAAATGGTGGTGGTTAGATGACAAGAGAAGCAAGAAGCCAGATGTTTCAGCAGGTTGACGTTTATCCGGTAACCTGCGAGGAACTTTCAGAAGGCAGATCCAATCTGGAAGTTTTGGAGGCGGTGATCCGAGGTGGGGCCAAAATTATCCAGCTGAGGGAGAAAGAATATCAAAAGAAGGATTTGTATTATCTGGCTCTGAAATTCAGGGAGATGACTGCAAAGGACGGGGTTCTGCTCATCATCAACGATCATGTGGATATTGCTCTCGGTGTGGAGGCGGACGGGGTCCACTTGGGCCAGGAGGATCTCCCTCTGACAGTTGCCAGGCAGTTGGCGCCGGAATTGCTCATTGGATCTTCAACCCACTCTTTGGAAGACGTTCTGCAAGCGCAAAAGGATGGAGCCGACTACGTTAACATTGGGCCGATTTTCCCCACCAGGACAAAAGAGGGGGTGGAGCGTGTTTTGGGCCCCGAAGCCATTTCAACAATCAGCCCGCATATTGAAGTACCTTTCACGGTGATGGGTGGCATAAACGAGGAAAATATAGATGAAGTTCTTGCTCAAGGCGCACGGAGGGTGGCAATGGTAACAGCCATCACCAGGGCTACAGACATAGCCGCAAAAGTTAGGTCATTGAGAGAAAAAATAATTGAATTTTCTAGTACTTAGATTATTTTCGTAGAGCAAGAGGGATATGAGATATCAAAGATTCATGCCAGGCCAGGTCGAAATAGGGTCGGTTGAGCGGACAATCTGCATACCCGCGGCGTCAAATCTCTGAAAAGCTGCGGTGGCCTGGTCGGTGTAATCTATAACTCCTGGAATAACAACTGGAGAAGAGCAGTCTTCCAGAAGGTAGACTTTCTCAGCAAGCTTTTTGTCTGAAACCTGAATTTCGCTCAACAGATCGTCGATTGTCCAGGCAAGACAGTGACTCTTAGCCTGCCCGGCAATAACAACCGCATCAAAGTCTAAAAGCTTCTTGATAAATCCGACATTTTTTTCAGCGATCTGGTCTCCCACCGCGTCCTCTAACACCTCTGGTTTGAGAACCGAGTAATTCTCGGTGAAGGGATTACCTCCTTTGACCTGGAAATCCGGCTGGCTATATCGGGCGATACTATGAAAAAAAATGGCTTCCTCTACAGCAGAAACGAGGGCATGGCCAATGCCGCCGAGCATGGCATGATAGGGCCAAATGGTGAGATCATACTTGCCGCCTTCCTTCAACGTGCGGGTATAGTGGCGCAAATACTCCTGAGCATAGGTCTCGTCGATATCAAGGCTGGAGGAAAGTTCAGGGTTGAATCGCCAAGCACCTTGTTCAATATCTTCAGGAGTAATGAGTGTGTAGGGTTCTGGATGTTCTCCCTGGTTGTTCACTAGAAAGATGGAGTGAAAAATCTGCATTGACTGATGGGTGTCCATGGTTGGGCAAATTTCAGTAATCACATCTAAGTTGCGATAGATGAATTGGCACAGCCTGAGATTATCATCAACCGCTCCTGTGCCTGTGGCACCGCCCACGAATAGTTCAAAATCTGGAATACAAAAGGTGTTCTGCACATCTACTAGGAGCAAAGAGATCTTGAGTTTGTCACGAGAAGCGGGTTTAAGCCGGTGCTCTTTTGCCCATTTTTTTGCATCTTGCGCCCGTTCCTGATAAGCTACTTTCCACACTTGACCCACTGTTTGTGGATTAAAGTGGCTGGGGATAGGAATTTCGTGAATTGTCATGGGTTCTCTTCTTCCTTTTTTGCCTCAGATCACCTTCATAATTTATCATAGAATACATTGCTGGTCATAAATCATGTAGCGGCGCACTTCTTTTGTTGCATCGCGACCCAACAAACATTCCATTAACAGAAAAATCACCTCTAAGGATGATCCCGGTCCGTCGCAGGAGATTATCCTATCATCCATAACCACGTGTCTGTCGTTTACAACTTTAGCACCAGCTTTCCGAAGCCGGCCAAGGTTGTCATGGTGGCGGCTGTGGGGGTAAGTGGTAGCCTTTTTTCCTTTGAGAAGTCCACTGTCAGCAACTGGCAAGATCCCCACACACATGGTGGCAATGTAGCCGCCGTTTCCATGGATACTGCGGGCAAGCTCGTGGATTCTTGCATCGTAGGCTTCATCAAAACCATGGCTGTGAAAACCACCGGGCAAAACCAACGCCTGGTAATCTCTGGGATTGATCTCAGGATAGAGTAAATCTGGCGCAATGGTTATTCCAAAGCGGCTTTTGACGGCCTCATGGAAACCGGCTGTGGTGACCGATACTTTGCGGAGATGCTGTCGATATTGGGTCCAACCAAAAACATCAAGGGTTGCCACCGCCTCAAGGTCTTCGAAACCTTGGGTTAGGAAAAGCAAAATTTTGCTGGTTTTACTAGACATAATAGGAAATCAATGTATGAAGCTAAAAGAAAATAAAGGAGTGTTTACTCGTATAGTATACGAACAGCACTGTGGGAATGAAGCTTCAAGGAACGCAGATTTAAGATTTCTTGTCACCTACGTCGTCTTTAAATCTACGATCTTCAATCTAAAATCTGCAATCTACCGCTAGTCCCACTTCCGGAGATCTAGAATGCGCTTCTCAGCTTCCTGGATGTCATTTTCACTGACAAAGGTCACGTCCGCTCTCAGCTTGAGCACAGCGCGGATTTTCTCCTGGAGAGGAGAGGCCAATCCTTCTTGAGATGATGGTTCGGCTAAAACCGCACAAAAGGTGAGTTTGTCGCGGTCTTGTTCTCGCTCCACCACTGCCTGGGCAGTTTGAATCTCTGGGAAGGCAGCTACCAACTCTTCCACCTGTGAGGGATGGATGAACATGCCACGTACTTTGGTAACCTGGTCCACCCGACCGACAAGTTTCATGAGACGAGGAGACGTCCGGCCGCAGGGACAGGGTTCCTCCTCGTAATAGGAGAGATCTCCAGTGCCAAAGCGGATGAGGGGGTAGACTGGATTTTCAAGTAAAGTGACGACCACCTCACCAACCTGGCCTGGTCCTAACTGCTTGCCGGTTTCAGGGTCTACTACCTCTATGACTCTAAAGTCAGCGTAGTGCATCCCATTCTTCTCACCACACTCATACGCAATGCCACCCACATCCGCAGTGGCGAGAAACTGGCGCATGAGAATGCCATAGTCTTCTTCCAAGCGGTTGCGACTGGCAGCGGCAAGCATCTCACCGGCTGTGACCGCTATTTGCAAACTAAAATCCCGGCGGAAATCCTTGCCCTCCTGTTCTGCGCATTCAATGATGGCCTGGAGAAAACTCGGGACTCCCACATAACCGGTAAGCTTGAGCTCCTCCATAAGCTGGACTTGAGTTTCAGTGTTGCCTATACCTCCCGGGACTACTGTACAGCCAATACTGCTCAAGGCCTCATCACACATGAGCCCCCCCGGGGTGAGGTGGTAAGAGAAGGTATTGAGTATCCTGTCTCCCGGGCGGAAACCCGTATTAAAGAAAACCCCTTGCAATCGCCAGTAGTCAGCTTGATGTCCCTCAGGGTCAAAAATAGCTCCAGGAGAAGTGTAAATCCGGCGGAGTTTGTCCAGATCTACCCCCAAGAAGCCACCAAAAGGTGGAGAGGCTTGCTGGAGTTGTCGCATCTGGGCTTTGGGGGTGATGGTCAGTGACTGGAGATCTTCAAGGGAGCGGATGTCGGTGGGTCCCGCTCCTGCTGCCTTGAATTTCTCTCGCATAGCGGGGGCTTGTTCAAAGGCGATCAGAACCGCCCGCTGTAGTTGGTTTTCCATGAGCCGTTTTTTCTCTTCCCAGGGAAGTGTTTCTAGCTGTTCATCGTGGTAGCCGCGCAAGCGCTCATCTTTCTTCATGGTTTCTTTCCTCGGTGCGTTGGACGTCAGAACGTAGGGATGGATTAATGCTCAAAAGGCTCAGATAAAGTATTGCAAGCGTGGATCAACCTAGGCCCAGTTCTTTTTCGCCAATTTCCTTACGGACTTGATCCTGAAGTGCTTGAAGCCGGGGGGTTATTTCCACTGGATAGTTTGGGTTTCCTTCCAGGTCCTTGTAGGTTTGCGGGAGCAGGGCAAATTCCTTACGAAAAAGTTCCTGTATTTTAGGCAAGGGCTCCGATGGGAGCAGCCTCTTTCCATCTTTCATCACCGGTATGAGCAGTGATTCAGAGTCGGCAAGGTCATCGTCAAGCAAGCCGATTAGGTCCCGCTTGAAAAAACCGTCTTTCGTCCGTTGACGAAACACCTGCTTGGGGCCCGCTAGGGAAATCTTACCACTGCTTAATTTCATTACCGGTCTACCGTTATACATGACCATCTTATAGGCCATGTTCAGGTAAGGAGCATCAGCAGAGACCCCCATTTTTGTGCCAACACCGAATGCATCGATAATGGCGCCATCGGTCAGTATTTTCTGGATCTTGAATTCGTCGAAGCCACCGCTGGCAAAGATTCTAACCTCTGGAAAGCCAGACTCATCGAAGATTTCCCGCACCTGCTGGCTGAGTTGAACCATGTCACCGCTATCCAAGCGAACAGCTCTGAGACTCTCGCCGGCCCGTCGCATCTCGCCAGCCACGGTCACCGCTTTTCGTGCACCGGCCAGGGTGTCATAGGTGTCTATCAGGAGGACGGTATTATCCGGAAATGACTTGGCAAAGGCGCGGAATGAATCGATTTCTCGGTCAAAACTCTCAACGTAAGAGTGGGCCATGGTCCCGTGGATAGGCAGACCGTACATCTTACCCGCCTGGACATTGCTGGTGCCTATGAAACCACCAATAAAACTAGATCTGGCTACCATGAGACCGGCATGCATGCCATGGGTGCGGCGCAGGGAAAAATCCACCAGTCGCCGCTCACCAGCTGCATGGAGACAACGAGAGGCCTTTGTGGCGACCAACGTTGGTAAGTTTATGGAATTGATGACAAAAGTCTCCACCAGCTGGGCTTGCATAACGGGGGCGGTAATCTCAACCAGGGGCTCATCACAGAAAGAAATGCACCCTTCGGGAATTGCTCTGACCTCGCCGGTAAAGCGAAGCGTTTCCAAAAACTGAAGGAATCTGTCGGGGAAGAGAGAAGTTTGTTCCAAGTATTCGAGATCGTCAGGACGGAAGTGGAACGACTCCAGATATTCGAGGAGAGGATCCAGGCCAGCGCAGACCAGGTAGGAGCGTTTTGAGGGGTACTCACGTACCATAAGACTAAAGGTGGCCGGCGCGTACATGTCTTGTTCAAAATAACTGGCGGCCATGGTGAGTTCATACAGATCAGTCATGATTTCTCTGCTGTGTGGCTGATCTGTAGCCATTGGCAAGACCCTCATCTCTGGAGTGCTACTATTTTTGCGATGAACAAACTATTCTCTGTTTAGCAGAAAGGGGTCAATGGTTCAAGATATTATACAATTCACAAGGTTAGCAGATATCGCGCCGACGAAAAGGGGCAATCTACCATTGTGGTTCTCGGCGACCACAATCGAGGGGATAGTTTTTATAAGCTATATATTAAATATAATATAAATAGTATCTATGGAAACAAGGGATATGTGTTTTTCTTCGGCCCATCGATTGCCACTGTGGCACAAAGAGTGCATCTATTCATTCAAAATCGAAAACCTGGTGCTCAGGGCCAGATCAGAGTTCAATGGCTTTGCCAGCAGAAGAGGTTTAGGGTGCAAGGCATAAGGCGAGAGTATGTTCTTCTTAATTATTATCCTAGTGTCCTGTGCCTTGAGCCGCTTCCTTTGGGTAGCCCAAAGCAAGGTCCTTCGGGCCCGAATTCTCTACCCTGACTGCACTTGATCCCATGGAGCCATGAGCGATGTTGTATAAAGCCGCTGAACCTCTTCAGCCGGAGGCGGCTTCAATACCTCAATCTGAGGAAGACCCTTCAGCCGACGCCTGGTTAACCAATTTCTTCACCGAGAACCACCTGGATTTCGAAACTCAACCTGACGAGGTGGCCTCACCAGAACAGGTGCGTTTCGTTGTCCATTTGCCAGAGAATGCGGTCTACTACCCCTGTTCCACCGAACTATTCGAGGCTATCTTAAAAAGGCAGTCCAAGACATATCTCCATGACCGTTATCAGGAGGTGTGGAAGGTTGTGGAGCAGTTGGTCCATGACCTGATAGCCGATGAGTCCCGAAGGACTTTTCTCACAGAATTACTGCGAATCAAATTCGAACATGACACACACGACGATATCCTCCTCCCATCGCGCCTGGAAAAAAGGCTGTTTAAGATTTTCATTGATAAGAGTAAAATCGACACCCCATACTTCCCAGCTAAAGTACAACGAAATAAGATGGTGAACGAATTGGTGGCGGGCCCTACCTTCTGGAACAGCTTCAACTGGATTGACCAGCAAACCATCCTGAGTTTCGAGAGCCTTGAAGACCTCAAATCGGAGGCGGCCAAGCTGCAATTGCGGCGGCTCCTCAACCTCTGTGTTGCCAATGAGCTCTGGGAAACCAGAGAGGCAGGGGCAGGTCTGTCAACGGTAGACTTTAACAAGATCTTGCATCGGCCATTGGGCGGAAATGGAGTGAAGCCTCTGCAAGACTATCTACAGCGCCCCCAGGAGGCCCCTGGTACGTGCAGCGAGCCTCCCAAAAAGATCCTCTGGCTATGCAATGACGCGGGGGAGATCGTCGTTGACCTGAAGATCATACGGTTCCTCCTGGGTTGGGGGCATAAGGTTATTCTCGTGGTCAAGAATGGGTTCTAC